>CANRLB010000032.1 GCA_947631365.1 uncultured Bacilli bacterium
ACCCCCCCCCGAGCGAACAATATTTTGTTTTTCCATAACTATCCTCTTTCTATTTTTATTACCCTTATATTATCATACTTTTTTATCTTTTTAAATAGTTTTTTTAAATTAAAATAGCAAACCTTTTAATAAGATCTGCTACCAATATTATTCTTCTTCTTTAAAATCTTTTAGTTCGCCATCACTAGCTAATATTTTATTAACCTTTTCGGTGGCACTATTTAATTTCTCACTACAACTTTTAGCTAGTTCCATTGCATCGGTATATTTTTTAATTGCATCTTCTAGAGGTACATCGCCACTTTCAAGTTCTTTAACTAAATTTTCTAAATCTTTTAAATTTGTTTCAAATGTTTTTTCTTCCATTACATCTCATCCTTCTTTCTCCTTTATATTTATTAAAAACATCTGTAATTAAATTATAATTTCTTAGATATCTTCTAAGTAACTCATCTTTTCTAGGTATTATTAAAGGTATATAACCATCTTTAGTATAAATAATATTTTCTTTTTCTATTTTTTCTAATAAATCTTCAAAATACATAGGATTTAACATATTATAAATATTTTCAAATAATTCAATATATTCTTCACTTGAATCATTTAAAAATGTCTTTAAATTATTTCTAATAACCATTTCTAAATCTACTTTTTTGTTATGATCATTATTTTGAATGTGCTTTAATTCTTGATACCATTTTTCTTTTTCATATGTTGCATTTATTAAAGGTACTAAATTATCATACAATAGTATTTCTTCATTATCTAAAAGTCCTAATGAATAATGGCCTTTATTTATAATAAAGCCAAAATTATTAACATGTCTATCGACATTTAAAAAGAAAAGATCAAATAAATACATTTTAATAATATCTATATATAAATGAGGATCTTTAATAAAATGATCATTTAAATAAAACCATAAAGAATATAAACTAACTCCATCAACACTTTTTATTCCTAAATCACTTGCTTTATAAAACTTACCTTGATCATTTATTGCTTTACTAACTAGGGAATATATTTTTCTATTTTCATCTATTAAAACTATATAATATTTAGGTGAAATAATTTTTAAATCTTTTAAAACATAGTATGCAATTAATTCATTTACAGCATAAGATAAAGATGAAAAATTATTATCCGAAAGATTATATTTACAATAATATTTACCACTTGTTAATCTAATTAATTTACCACGATAAGTTTTATTTAGTTTTTTTATATCTTTATCGTTTATTTTCATTTTATTTCCTTTACTTTTGCAATAAATTCTCCTTCATATAATTTTATATTAAGAACATCATCTTTGTTTAATTCTTTTGTACTTTTTATTACTTTATCATCTTTTTTTACTAAAGAATAACCATTACTTAAAATATTTAAAGGATTAACTAATTTTAAAGTATTAATTAAATAATCTAAATTATGCCGAATATTAATTAATCTTTTATCCATAATATTATTTAAATTAATTTTTAATTCTTTTAATTTATTTTGATTATTATTAATTATATTTATAGGACTAACCATTTTTATCTTATTAATAGCCAATTCTAAATTATGCTTCTTATTATCTAAAATACTATTAATATTATGATTTAAATTTTCTATTAACTTATCTAGTTTTTGTTCTTTTAATTCATATAAACTCATGGGATTTTTTAAAACAAAAGAATTTTTTAAATTTCTAAGTTCAATAAATTTAGTATTAATTAAATTTTTAATAAATTTATTAAGTCTTATTTTATATTGATTAAGTAAATTATTAATATCTAAGATTGTTGGTACGGCCATTTCAGCTGCTCCCGTTGGAGTTGGTGCTCTTAAGTCGGCTACAAAATCAGCAATCGTAAAATCCGGTTCATGCCCAACAGCACTTATAATTGGGGTTTTAGCATTATAAATAGCTCTTGCTACAATCTCTTCATTGAAAGCCCATAAATCTTCAATAGAGCCTCCTCCACGCCCAACAATAAGTAAATCACAACCAAAATTATCAGCTACTTCAATTTGTTTAACTATATTAGGAGCTGCTTCAGCACCTTGAACAAGAGTCGGAAAAAGAATTGCTTCACATAATGGATAACGCCTTCTGATGGTACTCATAATATCTCTTACGGCAGCCCCAGTATCTGCAGTAATTATTCCTATTCTATTTGGATACTTGGGAATAGGTTTTTTATGATCGGTATTAAATAAGCCTTCTTTCGATAATTTTTCTTTTAATTTTTCATATTCTAAATATAAATTACCAAGCCCATCAAGTTCCATAGTATCAACGTATATTTGATAACTACCTGAGGTTGGATAAGCCGATACTCTCCCACTAACTAAAACTTTCATTCCATCTTCCGGATTAAATTTTAAATTATGGGTACTACTTTGAAACATTACAGCATTAATTCTTCCTAAATCATCTTTTAAAGTGAAATATAAATGACCTCTAGTATGCCATTTAAAATTTGATATTTCTCCCTTTAAATAAACTCTATTTAAGAAAAAATCACTATCTAGTAAACTTTTAATATAATTATTAAGCTCTGATACGCCAATATATTTTTTATCTTCTATCATAGAACATTCTCCATCTTTTTTTCTCTATCATAATCATAGCAAACATTATTTCGTGTGTCAACAACTAAGTTGTAATTTTCTGCCTTTATTAAATTCTTTTAAAACGCCTTGAATTAAATCATAATTATTTTTATAATTTTCTACATATTTATTTTTATTCTTTATTATTAAAGGCATTTCTCCTTGTTCTGTATAAATTTTTTCTTCTAACTCTATACTATCTAATATCAGGGAAAAATAATCAGGTGTAAACTTCGTAAAAGTATCCTTAAACATTTGCAAGAATTCATCACCTGATTCAGTTAAAAATTGCCTTATCTCTTCTTTTAAAGTTGCTTTATTATCCCGGCTATTCTTTTTTGTTGCATACCATGCATCACCAGATACCTCACTTGATACAGCTGGCAAATGATAATCCAATATGCATTCATTATCAAAGATAGCTAATTGAACTTTATTATCATTCATAAAAATTAAACCCCAGTTAAAATGAAAACGATCTCGATTGCCCAAAAGAATATCATAAATATAAACTTTTATTATGTCAGCAAAAATATTTTCATTTAAAATTTTTTTATACTCTAAAAAATCCCGTATTTCATATATGGACATTCCTATTCCAAAAGGCATTTCTAAATCTTCAAAAGTATAAAATTTACCATAATTATTTAAATCATCGCTTACGACATAAACTTTATAACTTTTTTCTCTATCAGGCATAACTACTTTATATGTTGGACACATTAAACCCATTTCTTTAGCTATTTTAGAACCAATTACTTCATTTATGGCTAAATCAAGATGGCAAAAATAATTTTTTTGCTCAACAAAAAATTCCTTAACATAAACTTTTCCCATTCTTAAATCGGCAAACTGACCAAATCGCATTTGTTTTATTTTAGCAATGTCTTCTTCTATTAAATCCATTATTTTTCCTACCATTTTTTCCATTTGCCGAATAGCATTCCAAACATAGTGTTATTCTTTTATAATTTTATCTAAAACAGCATTAATAATATTTTTTAGTGAATCATCACAATAAACTTTAGCAAGTTCTAAAGCTTCATTTATTACTACAATTGGAGGTGTATCAGTATATTTAATTTCAAAAATAGCCATTCTAAGAATTGCTGATCCTAATTTTTCAATGCGATCAATTGTCCAATCTTTCATATATTTATTAGCTATACTATCAATTTCATTTTGATGGGTAATAACACCATAAACAATATCTCTTACAAAATCATTATCAATTTCTAAATTATCTTTAATTATATCATTTATATCAACTTGATCTTTTTTAAATAAATCATATTGATATAAAATTGTCATACATATATTTCTAAGCTCACTTCTTGTTTTTGCCATATTTTCTCCTTCTTTTTATTATATCACAAATATTATTTATTTAAATTGTTTTTTAATTCATATAAATAATTTAAAGCTTCAATCGGAGTCATTTTATTAAGATCTAAATTATTTAATTCCTCTTTTATTTCATTTTCTTTTTGATCTTCTTTACTAAAATCAAAAGCTAATTGAACTTTATCATCATCATTATTTTTCTTTTTACTATCATTTTCATATTCTTTTAATATTTCTTCTGCTCTTAGAAGTAACTGAGTAGGCATTTTAGCAAGCCTTGCTACATGAATACCATAACTTTTAGGAGTTGAACCATCTTTTACTTTATGTAAAAAAGTAATATTACCATTGTTTTCTAAAGCTTCCACATGAACATTTTTAATACTATTATATTTTCTTTCCATTTTCGTAAGTTCATGATAATGCGTAGAAAATAAAGTTAAAGCTTTAATATTATCATTAATGTATTCTAAAATAGATTCTGCCAAACTCATACCATCATAAGTAGCAGTTCCTCTTCCAAGTTCATCAAAAATAATTAAACTCTTAGAAGTAGCATTAACCAAAGCATTTCTAGCTTCTTTCATTTCCACCATAAAAGTTGATTCACCACTAACTAAATCATCACTGGCCCCAATACGAGTAAATATCTTATCAATGATTGGTAAATTAGCTTTTTTAGCAGGAACAAAAGATCCCATTTGAGCCATAATCACAATAATAGCTACTTCTCTCATAAATGTTGATTTACCACTCATATTTGGTCCAGTAATTAAAAGAGTTGTTTTCTCTTCATTCATCACACAATCATTAGCAACATAATCATTTTTATTTACTACTTCAACTACAGGATGTCTACCATCAATAATTTCTAAATTTTTTTCTTCATTTAAAATTGGTCTTACAAAATTATATTCTTCACTACATAAAGCAAGAGCTAAAATGGCGTCAATATTACTTATTGTATCAGCAGTGGCTTTTATTTTCAAAATTTCTTTTTTAATAATATTTCTAATTTCTACAAATAAATCATATTCTAAATTAATAATTTTTTCTTCAGCATTTAAAATCAAATCTTCTTTTTCTTTTAAAAGAGGAGATATAAATCTCTCACAATTAGTCAAAGTTTGTTTTCTTTCCCAACCAAAATTTTCTTTAACATCTTTAGCTTGGCCTTTAGATACTTCAATATAATAACCAAAAACTTTATTAAAACCTACTTTTAAGTTTTTAATACCAGTTTGCTCCTTTATATCTTTTTCAAAAGAAGCAATAAAATCTTTTCCCCCACTTCGAATGCTTTTAAGTTCATCTAATTCTTTATTATAGCCTTCTTTAATTAAATATCCTTCTTTGATGGATACAGGAGGATTGTCATACAAAGCTGATTCAAGAAGCATATATATATCTTGATGAGTATTTAAATTTTCATTTATATGCAAATCATCAAATATTTCTTTAATTCTTGGCAAAACTTTTAAACTATTTTTAAATTGCAATAAATCTCTGCCATTAGCATTTGAAGCATTTATTTTCCCACATAATCTTTCTAAATCATATATTTCATATAATAAGTCTTTTAATTCATCTCTAAGTAAAAAATTATTATTTAATGTATCAATTAAATCATATCTTTTATTTAATTCTTTTATATCTTTAAGAGGATGCATTAAAAAACTTCGTAATTTACGGCTTCCCATAGCAGTCTTACATTTATCTAAAAGCCAAATTAAAGAATAAGTTCTATCTTTTAAACGAGTTGTTTCTAATAATTCTAGATTTCTAATTGTATGAATATCCATTTCTAAATAATCCATTTTTTCAATAATAGTACAACTATTAAAATGACTAATACTTTTTAATTCTCTTACTACTAAATAATAAAATAAATGGTTAATACCTTCTTTACATCTTGGATCAAGAATATCTTTTAAAAAAGGTACATTATCATGATAATATTCACTACTAAATACAACTTCTATATTATATTTATTTTTTAATAAATCAATTAAAAAGACATTGCTATTATCAAGTAAAATAACTTCTTTAATACTTAAACTTAGTATTTCACTAAGAAGAGTTTCATCATTTTTAGGTAATGTTAAGCTATTAAGTTCTCCCGTTGTAATATCGGCATAAGTTAAAATATAAATATCACTAAAAGAAAGGATACTCGCAATATAAGAATTATTTTTAGCATCCAAAAGTTCAAAATCTGTTATAGTTCCTTTACTAATAACATCAATTACACCCCTTTTAACTGTATCTTTACAAGTTTTAGGATCTTCTAATTGTTCACATATCGCTACCCGATAACCTTTATTAACAATTTTTTCAATATAACTTTTAACTGCATGATAGGGTACACCACACATTGGTACTCTTTCAGAAAGCCCTGCTTGTTTTCCGGTTAAAGTAAGTTCTAATTCTCTAGCTGCTATCTCCCCATCTTCGAAGAATAGCTCATAAAAATCCCCAAGACGAAAGAATAAAAGTTCATCTTTATATTGATCTTTTATCTCCATATATTGCCTCATCATGGGACTTAATTTTGTTCTATCTACTTCATTTCTTTTCATGTCTTTTATTATACATTTTTTTAAATTTTATTACAAGGACTAAAAGTTATAGTAAAGAAGAAAATTAGCTTAAAAAAAAAGTAAAATTTTTACTTTCCTTTTTTAATAAAATAAATTAATGATGCCACTAATAAAACAATTAAAGATGGTAATCTAAAAGAAATAACTAATCGCATAACGCTTCCTAAAAGATTACCTTGTAAATCATAACCACTTCTAAAAAGAAGTAAAACAGTAGGAACAAAAGGCATGCCATCTGTTATATAATGCATACCCATAGCAATAATATTCATAAAAACTGGTGAGACTAAAAGCAAAATATAAAAGATAATAGCAGATTTAATATTACTTTTAATAACAATATAAATAGTGGCTAAAAATTCTATTAAAAAACTTATTGATAAAACAATTAAATGATTAACGCCATTTAATTCTATTAAACATAATCCAAATAAAACAATAACTTCCATTATTAAATATAAACTTATTACTAATGATAAGTTAAAATCTTTTTTATTTACTACCTCTTTTTTTTCTTGCATATTTATCTCCTTTATATTCTCATTAATTCTTCTTCTTTTTCTTTAATTTTGGTATCAACTATTTTATTATATTTATTTATAAGTTCTTGTACATCATCTAAATAAAGTTTTTCTTCATCTTCAGGAAGTTCTTCTTTTTTTATGCGATCATTATCTTCTTGACGAATATTACGCAAAGCTATTTTAGCTTCTTCTCCTAAAGATTTAGCATTTTTAACATATTCTTTTCTTCTATCTTCAGTAAGTTCAGGAATAGTTAGAATAATCATTTCCCCATTATTACTAGGAGCAATACCAATATTTGATTCATTAATAGCTTTTTCAATATTTTTTAAAGCTCCCCTATCAAAAGGCTTAATAAAAAGTTGTCGAGCCTCAGGAACAGTAATATTAGCAATTGTATTTAAAGGTGTTGGGGAACCATAATAATCCACCATAATACCATTTAATATGCCTGGGTTTGCTCTTCCAGCTCTAATTGAAAGTAATTTACTATCTAAAGCTTCAATCGCTTTTTGCATTTTTTCTTCTGTGTTTAAATTCATTTTAAACCTCCATACTTAAATTATAATCTGTCTTAATTGATTTGACAAGATATGTTATACAAAGTTTACCTAAGTCATTAACATATAAAGAATAATTATTGAAATTATTTAATGTTTCATCTATTTTAATAACAGCTTCTCCATCTTCATAAGTTTGACTTTTTAATAAATCTTCTTTAATTCTTTCTTTAATTTCATCTATTGAAACATTGTATTTATTTAAAAGATCATTTTCACTTAATCTCGTACCATCTAAGACATTATAAACATAACTTTTTGTTCCTTTAAATGTTAATAAATCATAACAAGAATAAGTATAATCTTTAATTATTAAACTCACATATTTATCAAATTCATATACTTCATAATTCCGATGATATAATGAATATAAATTATCATAATTATAATTAAATTCCACATCAAAATCCTTATAATCAGTTATATATTTAATAGTATTTTTATTTTCCTTATTTTCTTTTTCTAAACTTTCAGTTAATTCTTCTTCCCCTTTAATATTTATAACTACATCTTTATAAATTAAATTGGCATCTTTACTAATAACTGTTTCATTAATAAAATAAATATAATCTTTAGTCTCATCAATTTTATAACTATTTAAACCATTATTACTCTTATTACTTCCTAAATTATAATCATCATTAATTACTTTTTGAGTAAAAAAATATCCTCCAACTAGTAAAAAAAGAATAAAAATGATAAAAATACTAAATCCTATTTTACTTTTAAAATTTTCTTCCATAAATCATCCTCTATTTCATATATTCTAAAAAAATAGTTTCTATTTCTTCTTTATATTTATTTTTAACTGTTTCATTATAGTAATATTCTGGTGTTAAAGGACCTTTAATATTTGTCATATCATCAAAATAGCCAATTATTATACCATCCTTAACTATTATTAAAGTTGGAGCATGAAGATCTTTATTTCCTAAATCATCAACTGTTACGTAAACTTCGAGCTTATTAACAATAGTTTCATATGTCCCATTATTGTTCTCGCGATCATTTAGAAAATCATAATAATAAATTTCTTTAATTCCCACTTCTTTAGCGGCATCATTTACGATTTTAGCATAAGAATTAGTCCATTTATTTGTAGGGAATCCCATTAAAATAATACCACTGCGATTATTAATAATACTTAATGCTTCTGTTGCATTAATAAATTTATAAACATTATTACTACTTACTTGACTATATAATTCACTAAATCTTATATTATCGCTAACCTTATCCTTAGAATAATCTTTAGTACCAATAACTATACATAAAATAAGGCAAATAATAAAAATAATATTATAAATTATCATTTGAATTTTATTTTTATATAATTTTGTTCTTTCCATAACTACACCTATTAAAATTATAACAAATTTCTTTTTACTCCTTTTAAATTTTTAACAATTAAGTGTCAATATATGTATATTTATAGTAAATTAATAAAATTATTTGAAACAAAAAGAGTGTTATTTATTACACTCTTCACATATCTCTTCCCCATTTTTTAATACTAATAAATTACCACACTTCTCACAAACATTACCTGTCGGTTTATACCAAGTAGCATAATCACATTTAGGATAGCCAGAACAACCATAGAAAATCTTTCCCCTTTTAGTTTTTCTTTCAACAATATCTTTATGACATTTAGGACATTCAGCAATTTTTTCTACTGTTTTCTTCTCTTTTTCTTCTTTTTTAATATATTTACATTTAGGATAATTTGAACAAGCAACAAATTCGCCATATTTACCTTTTCTTATAACTAAATCGCCACCACACTCTGGGCAAACTTCACCCGTTTGAACTGGAGCTTTCTTTTCCATATTTTTTAAAGCATCATCCATAATTGGAGCAAACTTATCATAAAATTCATGTAACACTTTAATATTATCTTTTTTGGCTTCGGCAATTTCATCTAAATCAGATTCCATATTAGCGGTATATTTAACATTAATAATATCACTAAAATATTCTTGTAATTTATCCGTTGTTTCAATACCCATTTCGGTTGGAATAAATTTTTTATCCTCAACTTTTACATAATCATGATCTTTTAATGTACTTATAATTGTTGCATAAGTAGAAGGTCTTCCTATTCCTAAACTTTCTAGTTCTTTAATTAAACTACTTTCTGTGTATCTACTTGCTGGTTTAGTAAAATGTTGATATTTATTTATTTCATTAGCGACAATAACATTACTTTGATAATCTTTAAAATTAGGTAATATTTTATCTTCACTATCTTCATATTCTTGATATACTTTTAAATAGCCATCAAATTCTAAAACACTTCCTGTTGTTTTAAATAAATAATCATTATTTAAGAAAGTTACTGTAGTAACTTTGACTTTAGCATCAGCCATTATTGAGGCTAAGGCTCTTGTATAAATTAATTTATATAATTTAAATTCATCATTTGTTAAATATGGTTTAACTTTTTCAGGTGTTCTATTAATACTTGTTGGTCTAATACCTTCATGACCATCTTGCATATTGGCATTTTTTTTGCCTGTTTTAACATAACCAACATATTCACTACCATAACTACCATTAATAAATCCTTTAGTTTCTTTAACAAAATCATCAGATATTCTCACACTATCAGTACGCATATAAGTAATAAGACCAACTGTTTCTGTTTGTAAATCAACCCCTTCATATAATTTTTGGGCAATTTTCATTGTTTTAGAAGCTGCAAAATTTAATTTTGTGGAAGCCATTTGTTGTAAAGTTGATGTTTTAAAAACTTCTCTTGCTTGCTTTTTCTTTTCTTTTTCTTCAATATCTTTAATTGTAAATGATTTAGATAGTTTTTCTAATATTTGATCAGCTTCCTTTTCATTATTAATTTCGATATCTTCATTTTTATATTTAAAAAGTTCGGCCGTAAAATCTTTAAAATCAGCTTCAATTGTCCAATATTCTTTAGGGACAAAAGCCAAAATTTCTCTTTCTCTATCTACAATTAATTTTAAAGCTACTGATTGCACACGACCAGCACTTTTACCACCTGTTTTATATTGCATTAATTTGGATAATCTAAAACCAATAATGCGGTCTAGTATTCTTCTAGTTTCAGCCCCTTTAACTAAATTCATATCAATTTTAGCTTCTTCTTTAATCGAATTTAAAACAACATCTTTAGTTATTTCTCTAAATGTTACTCTTGTATATTTTTCATCAGGTATCTTTAGTTCATCTTTTAAATGCCAAGAAATAATCTCCCCTTCTCTATCAGGGTCGGTAGCTAAATAGATATGATCTGCACTTTCAACTAATTTTTTTAATTCTTTAACATCTTTATTTTTACCTTTAATAATTACATAATTGGGTTTAAAGTCATTATCTAAATCAACACCTAAGCCATATTTTCCGGTCGTTGCTAAATCTCTAATATGGCCTTTTGATGATACTACTTTATAGTCCCCAGCTAAATATTTTTCAATTGTTTTACTTTTAGCAGGTGATTCTACAATTACAATGTTTTTCATAAATTTCTCCTATCAATATTAATTTATACACTGAATTTAAATTAATGTCAATTATTTTAAAGAAAAACTATGCCATTTTTAATA
>CANRLB010000033.1 GCA_947631365.1 uncultured Bacilli bacterium
ATTCAACATATATCGCACAACAAAGACCGCCATTCGGCGCAACTGTTGATATTCCGCCGACAACAACAACGGCTGCCAATATAATTGCGGAAGATATAAGCAAAGATAAAAATTAAAAAATAAACCGCCCGAAGGTAAAAAAAATAAACAATAAAAAACTCCCCTCAATGTACGTCATTGGAACTGTTTGTAGAAAAATTATATGCAAACATTCGAGATGTGCATAATGCTAAAATCATTAATTTAATAGAACATTATAAAAATATTGCTTGATTTTTTATGATAGGTTACTTAGAGATTCACGATTAAACTTTTATTGACTATTTAATATAAATTTATTATCAAACAATAAAAATTTAACAGAAGTCATTCTGTGATTTGTTTATTGTTTGTTATTTTTGTAGAGTTTTTACTATTACAAAATTACAAAAAGATAAAATGGTCCTCAATGTCAATCAACAGAATACTTTCTGATGTAATTTTTTTGTAACCAAAAGTAATTTTGTAATTACACGATTTCAGGCTTTGTATCAATTAGCATTGCATAAGCTTTGTCAATTTTCTGATGTATCATACGCACAAGCGGAGTGATGTTGCCGATTTCTGCTATCTCTGGAAAATTCTCGCAGAATACTTCCGCTACTACACTTGAATTGTAAACATCTTCAATGAGTTTATACAATATTTTGATATCTAACTTATCTTTGTCTAACTCTAAATCTTCCATAAGCTCAATTATATCAAGCATTTACACGATTTGCAATTATTAATTTCTCAAAAAGCATTGTTATAACTGCATTACAGATATGTACGTTTGAAATTTCTTGAATACAATAATTTTATAAATTTAGGTAAAAAGATAGTAAAATCAGACTTTTTGACTAAATTTTCAGAATAGCTAAATCCACGTTGAACACAGAGAACACTTTTTAGGGTGGTTAATATAAAACTATATAAAACTGTCAAAAGTTCAACCGGATTAAACGTCGTATCACTCGTAAATAAAGAGGTAAAAGTATGGACTATTTAAAGGAATTTAACTCATTGTTGCAAAATTTAGACCGCTCGAAGTCAGTTGCAACAGTTTTTGACGATTTCTTGTCATTAGCAACATTATCGTTAGCACAGCCGTTTTATCGGAACGACCAACTTGAACGGCAATATTTAGAGATAGTAGGCAGATACACAAAAGAGCAAGCAAATGAATTCAGTCAAATGCTTGCTCTTATTGTTTTAGCACTTGACGAAAAATATCAAGACTTTTTAGGACAAGTATTTTCTGCAAACAATTTTGGTAATGCAAGAAAAGGGCAGTTCTTTACACCGTATCATGTTAGTAAACTTATGGCACAGATAAACTTTACTGACATAGAAAATCAGCTTGCAGAGAAAGACTTTGTAACATTAGCAGAGCCTTGTTGTGGTAGTGGTGGAATCATTATTGCATTTGCAGAAACATTGAAAGAGCAGGGTTACAACTATCAACATCAACTTTTTGTTGAAGCAGTAGACATTGACGAAACTTGTTTCAAAATGGCATACATTCAGCTTTCAATACTTGGAATTCCTGCAAGAGTAATGTTAGGTGATACACTTGCTTGGAAGTTTCAGAAAGTCTTATATACACCGCTTTACTTTGTAAACGGCTTTGAGTACAAGCTAAAACGTCAGCAACAAGAACAGAAAAAACCTGTTGTCGTTGAAATGAAACAGTTGAGTTTGTTTAATTTATAAATTAGCTTCACACAAATTAAAAAACGTTCATAAGTTATAATTATGTGATATACTAACAGTAAAGGAAATGTTATAATGGCTAGAAGTGATTTGTTGTTAAAATTGGTAAAAGCAGGAAGCAATGGTGATAAAATGCTATTTGAAAAAACAGTAGAAGCTATTGTTTCAGAGGAACGCGCAAAGCAACATGATTTACTTGCTGATAAATTAATGGAAACTTTTTTGTACTCAAAAACAACTAATAAAAATATAAATAAAGTGACATCACTTGTTAATTACCAATTTGATAAAAATTTATTTTGGGAGTTAGTTCCAAGTACGACTTTAGAAGATTTAATATTAGATGAAAAATTAGAAAAAATATGTAATGATTTTATTGAAGAACATAATCGGAGTGAATTATTAGCTACTTTTGGACTTGAACCTCGTAATAGAATGTTGTTAGTTGGACCACCTGGAAATGGGAAAACAAGTTTAGCAGAAGCTATAGCAGAAGCATTATCAATTCCATTGATTGTAGTGCGTTATGAAACATTGATAGGTAGTTATCTAGGAGAGACATCATCAAGGTTAAAAGAAGTTTTTGATTATTGTAAAACAAGAAAGTGTGTATTGTTTTTTGATGAATTTGATACTATTGGCAAAGAACGTGGCGACAAGCATGAATCCGGTGAAATCAAACGTGTGGTAAGCTCTTTGCTTTTACAAATTGATAAATTACCAAGCCATGTTATAGTCATAACAGCAAGTAATCACCCTGAAATACTTGATAAAGCAGTTTGGAGACGTTTCCAATTAAGACTAGAATTAAAAAAACCTACCAAAAAAGAAATAAAGCAATATATTAAAGTTTTTCAATCGCAAATAAAAGATATAAAATTACCAATAAATACATTGGCAACTACATTAATGGGTGCTAGTTTCTCTGACATAAGAGAAGTTTGCGACAGCATAACAAGGAAGTATATATTATCTTTTGAGCAGGGTGATATAGAAAATATTGTAGATGATGTATTATCAGAGTGGAAAAATCAGTATACTGTTTCTAAAAACAATATAGGTGATTTTAATGAATAATTATCCAATTTTGTTTTTTGACGCACCTAATATTGGCAAGCGAGGCTCTTTATCTAGTAGATGGTCTCGTTCTGTTTTGAATACACCTGTTTTTGAAAAGCAAGTTGAACGTTTAGGTCCAGTTTTTAATAATCTCCAAGCGGCATTAAATAATAATCGTTTATCACCACAAACATCTACATTAGGTCTTGAACCAGAATGTACTGTTGTTATGGAAATTAGAGGTAATCTTGAAAATTTTATTTCAATAGCAAGAAATACAGATGGACTTGAGTGGTTAGTTGAACTTTCAGAAGAAGTTGCTTGTGATGAAAATTTTTATAATACCGATGAAGATGGTAATAAGCTAGATACAAAAGTAAAAAGCAAATTATTCGTTACTATGGCAAACCAAAGTGCTATAAACGAATTAATAAGATGTTGGAATTTATATAAAGAAAACCCTGATGTGAAGTTAGACAAAGGAAAAGCTCCACTAAAACAGATTTTTAAGAATTTGTATAATATAAGACGATGGAACACTCGAGACAGACTTGAAAATTCATATTTGTACGAAAATTGGAAATTAAAAAAAGAGCAAGGTTATACGGATTTATCATTAGAAATTGAGTTATGGTATCGTCAAAATTCTGAAAAAAGAATACAAGCTCAAAGTATTATTGAAAATGAAATTAGAAATTTGGGTGGCACTGTTACTAGCACAAGTATAATTCCTGAAATACGGTACCATGCGATATTAGCAAGTGTACCTGTTTCGGTATATGATAGATTGCAAGCAAATGAAGATATTGCGATTTTAAAATGCGAAGAAGTTATGTATTTTAATCCGTCAGCACAAGCATTAAATCATATTGATATTAACGAGACCGAATGCGAAAATGCTAACGATGAACAAAATGAATTTCCTGATGATATTTATCATGTTGCAGTACTAGATGGTGTTCCTATATCAAATCACGCTAATCTAAGGGGCTCGGTCAATATAAATGATGTAGACAGCCTTTCGGAAACGACATCTATTGAAAATATGGCTCATGGCACAGCAGTTTGCTCGTTGATTGTAAATGGAGATTTATCAAAGCAAGAATCAAAAATAAAACACAAAATATACGTAAGACCAATTTTAAATAATGATGGTATCCCTAAAGAAACTTTACCCGTAGATATAACGTATAGAGCTATAAAAGAAATTATAGATAATGAAGAATTAAGAGATAGTATAAAAATTATAAATTTATCTGTTGGAGATTTATATAGACAGTTTAATAAAAATATAAGTGCTTGGGCGAGATTAATTGATTATTTTTCATATAAATACAATTTATTATTTTGTATAAGTACTGGAAATTATGAAGAACCTATTTCATTAAATTGTACACTAGAAGAATGGAAAAATTTATCTTTTGAAGATAAAAATAAAAAAGTAATTGAATCAATTAAAGAAACAGAAATCCATCGAAAACTGCTATCTCCAAGTGAGGCGATAAATGCCATCACAGTTGGCTCTATTCATAATGACAGTTCTGTTTTTTTAGGAGACAATAATCGTTTAGAATTGGTACAAAGTAATACTTTACCTTGTACTATTACAAGATTAGGTTTGGGATTTAGAAATAGCATTAAACCTGATTTATGTGTTGATGGTGGACGTCAATTATATGAAAAACCACTATTAGATAGCCAACCTTTAAACAATCTTAAGATTAAATCAATTTCTACCAAAACTCCAGGGTTATGCGTAGCATATGGTCAAAATAAAAAGGCTTATATGACAGGTACTAGTCTTGCATGTGCCTTGGCAACAAGAGCCGCAGAGCAATTTTATGAACATATAGAACAAATTGCTCAAAACATTCCTGACAATATTGCAGTGCTACTAAAAGCACTTTTAGTTCACAGTTGCGCATGGGATGATTTTGAAAATTTTATTGGTAGTTCTCTTGGAATAACTACATGGCAACAAAAAAAGAGAATAGCTGCTAAAATGCTGGGTTATGGAAAAGCCAATTTCCTCAAATTATTAAATTATACACCACAAAGAGTTACTGCCGTAACAACAAATAGCATTAAAAAGGACGAATATCATGAATATAGATTTCCTTTGCCAATTTCTTTAACTGGTAATAGAAATTGGTTTAGACTAACAATGACGTTAGCTTGGTTTTCGCCAATTAATTATGAAAATCCTAAGTATCGTAGAGCAAAGTTATGGATTGAGAATGAACAAGATGGAATTGTTTCCAATATGATATCTGATGCGAAAAAAGATATAGATACTGATGCTTCATTGAAAGGTACAGTACAACATTTAGTATTTGAAAATGAAAAAGCATTAGCATATGTAGATGGTACCGATATTTTAATAAAAGTTAATTGCTTAAGTGAAGATAATAGAAATTTAGATTATATAAATTATGGTTTAGCTGTAACCTTAGAGGTAAAAGAAGATAACCCTATTAATATTAATCAAGAAGTTGCTGAACGTATTATATTAAAAGAAAAAGTTCAAACTCGTATATAATTATAAATCTAAACTCATATACACATCATCTAACTTATCTTGCGTAATTCCGATATAGCGGAGTGTTACGCTTGGCGAAGAATGGTTAAATAGTTTTTGTATTAGGGTTATGTCATAGCCATTTTTGTGTGCGTGATAGCCGAATGTTTTACGGAGTGTATGCGTTCCAATTTTTTCTTTTATACCTACATCTTTAGCTACATTATTCAAAATCTTGTATGCTTGTTGTCGTAACAAAAAGCCCTTATTCTTGCGTGATATAAATAAAGGCTCATGGTCTTTGTAATCTCTTGTTTTTAGATATTCTTTGAGTGCTGATTTTGCGTTATCTGATAGCGGAAAATCTTTAAATTTGTTTGTCTTTTTTTCTCGTAATCGTATGCGGTCTTTTGGTTTGCCGTTCTCATAGACATCTGATACACGCAGTTTTAACAGATCGCTAATGCGTAGCCCTGAATTTATGCCGACTACAAAAAGACAATAATCACGCAAATTCTGTTGTCGTAACAATTTCTTGATAGTTTCGATTTTCTTCAAATCTCTAATAGGCTGTACAAATTCCATAACAAATACCTCCAAAATTCAGTTGTAGTGTATGATACATAAATATATGAAAATTATAAATTATGTAATATTCAAAGTACACCTTATTTTTCAACTATTTTCAAAAAGTATTCAAAAGGTAAACAGGCAAATAATCAGAGTAAATTTACAGAATGATACAAAATTATATTGTGTATTATTCGCTATAATATTCATGCTATACTTCTTTTAGCGAGGTTATGCACATGAGCAAAAAAGAGAACATCTTAAAAAGTAAATTAAGCATTTATGATATAATTGACTTCAATAATAATGATTTATGGTATTCCGATTTAGAATTAGAAGAATTATTAAATGAAAATTTAATAGGATTTTCACTAAATGGATTGGCACTTAGAACTCGTTCAAAAGTTATAAAATCAAAGATTTGTGATGTTCTAGGTTATCCTATCCCAAAATCATTTCTAAAAACACAACCTCGTTTTTATGGACAAAATTTTGATATTTATGTTCAAAAATCAAATAATTTACAAATATGGAATGAAGATATAGATATAAACAGAAGATATGTTTTAATAAAAATAACCGAAAATGATATAATTGCAAAGGTTGTTGTAATATCAGGTTCTGACTTACAAAAGCTTGACACAACAGGAACATTAACTCAAAAATTTCAAGCAAGTATTGGTGAATGCAAATCTATTAGTGAACTTTTCTGTAATGATACTGATAATATTAAGAAAGTCTGTCCAAATAGTAATGCCTGTTGTAGTGGTAATCCCTGCAGTATACCAACACCTGAGAATTTACTACCTATAAATGCAATTTTCGAAAATTTAAAGAATTTAATAGGTAAAGAGTTTGAATATATTGGAGAAGACCAAGAACGCAATAGAGGGGCAGCGCTCCATAAAATGATATGCCAATCTCTGGGATATGAAAATTATCAAGATGATGGACAGTTTCCGGATATTCCTAATCAGCTTATAGAAATTAAGCTTCAAACTTCTCCAACTATAGATTTAGGATTGATATTACCCACATCTGAATCATTAGTTAAAAATATTTCTAAAAATTTTGAAATTAGACACTGTGACATTAGATACGTAATATTTGTAGCTCAAAAACAAGGGAACAAGTTAAAATTAACAAATCTTATTATTACAACAGGACAAGAATTCTTTAATAGATTTACACAATTTCAAGGAAAAGTTGTTAATAAAAAAATTCAAATTCCTTTACCCACAGATTTTTTCGAGACCAAATGCACTCCAAACTAACTTATCTAAATAATTTTCAGAGTCAAAGTTTTCATCAGAGCTAAAATAATATGTTTTGACTAAATCGACTATTTGTTTCGATATATCTGAATTAGGATTAGGTATTGGGAAATTGTTCACATACTGCGTAACGTATCTTCTTCTACCTGCATATATTTTATTTTGACAATTAATGTCATAAAATTTTTCTATAAAAGTAGAATTTGCAATAGCTAAAATTAAAAATAACAAATCTGTATTTTGTGAATAATTATCATTTAAAACAATCCAGTAACAATCTCCATTAACTATTTTTCCAGAAAAATCGAGACTAAATACAGGTTTTTCAGCAATATCCGGGAAAATGATTTTAGGTTTATTCCATAAATCAGCATTTTGTGGTACCCATATTTCATACCAGTTCCTTTTAGCTTCAATCAAATAGTTTCTACCATATAGTTGTTCATAATGTTGCATTAGATAATCTTTTGTCTTTGGATATTTGTTTATATCAACACCTTTTGTTTTTCCGTCTATTACTTCGTGTGGATAGATAACACCATAAATAACTTTATTATCTATGTTTTTATAACGTCTTGATATATGGTGAGTGTGCAAAGGTTTTAATAACTCAAATTTTTCTTTATTTTCATCATAATTAGCTATTATAAAAACATTATCGGCACAAGTCTTAATACCAACTTTTATACTTGAAACATCTGAAAATCTATTCCACGTATGTTTTTTTACATTTTTGTTAAAATATTGAGTTTCTTCGTTTGCCAATAACCATAAATCAGAATATTCCGTGTTTAATTGCCCCTTTTCAATTTCATAATTTTGATTATTGTACTGTATGATTTGTTTGTTTTGAAGAGACTGAAATATATCATTCGTCTTATTGTTAGCTAATTTTGTAGTTTCATATATTGAAGTATATGGCACTGTTTGCTTGCATATACTAAAAAGTTTTTTAAGCTTCATTACCAATATTACAGGTAATACTGCAGCATTAAAAAGTTTTGTGTCTCCCAAGTCATAGATTTCCTTTAAGTCATATCTGTTTAGAAGCTCTTTTCTTAAAACTTGTCCAGTTTTATTAGTTAAAAAGCTATTAGAAGTTATTATTCCAATACACCCATCTTCTTTGACAGTATTCTGAAGTAAGAGTAAAAATGCATGATACAAATCAATTTTACCTTTTAAGCAAGTCATTTTTTTAATTTTATTTAATATATTACTATCTAAATTTTGGGTTCTAACATAAGGTGGGTTTGAAATTATAATATCAAACTTTATGGTAGAAGATGTAATAAAATCAAAGAAATCTTTTTTTTCAAAATGAATCTTTTCATTAGGCAAATATTGGTTAATGCGATTTCTTGCTTTAAAAACTTCGCATTCATTTATATCAATTCCATAAACATTTATATCAATATTTTTATTGAATTTATCTCGTATTTCTAGAATTATTGCTTCTATTAAAGCGCCATCACCAAGAGAAGGGTCAAAAATATTTATCGTGTCTTTATCAAGTGTCGTATGTTTTAGGATATTTCGAGCAATAAATGTTGCTAAATCGCAAGGTGTATATACTGCCCCATTTCTTTTTATAGTAGATTCATCTAATAAATTCTGTACCATAATTTTATTATAATAAAAAATATCAAATAAATAAAACTATTTACATTCTTCTCCAAAATCAAACAAATCTTTCGCAGGGATTTCAAGAGCTTCTGCAAGTTTAAGTATCATTTTGAGGTTTGGAAATTTTTCGCCACGTTCAATTTTACCGATATAAGAAAGGTCGCAGTCCACTAACTCACAAAGTCTGCTTTTATTGTAGCCTTTGAGCTCGCGATATTTTGTAACATTTTGTGCAAATTTGCGACAATCATTCTCTATCATACTAATATTGTGGTACAATACTCTCAGTCTAGTATTGACTTACAGTCTAGTTAGAGAATTTTGTTACGTCTAAATCTGACATATATGTATGCTATGATGTTGGCAAAAAGAGGAACTTATGCAAGAAGATAACTTAAAATTTTTAGAAAACTTTATCTGCAACAATAAAGAATTACAGCAGTTAGAAAAGATGTTTGAAAAATTCAATATTTTTGACTGTCTTAAACTGTCAAGGCAAGAAATTAGACATTCAAACTTTTTAGCTTGGTTGCTTGACCCAAAAGAAACGCATGGTTTGGGCGATTATTTTTTAAAAGAATAGAAGATATTTTTTCGGCAAATGAAAAGATACTAAAAGAATTAAATCCAATATCAACAGTATCAATAACCTACAAAAGAGAAGAATACAGTTTGCCAAGTCATAACAGATTCTTACATGTTGCTTGGAACAAAATTTATTTGATAACCAAACAAGCTAAAAAATTGAAAATAGAATTAATGGCAAACTTTGTACCTATTGAAGTTAAAGAATGTACGCACATTTTTAATGATAAAAGCGGTAAAAAGCCATTGAAATATTATCTTGCGACATTGAAAAATGCTAGCGGAAAAATTGAAAAAGATGTTGAAATTTCAAATAATTCAAAATCTGATAATAAGCAATTTCAAACGGCATTAAATGAATCTTACAATGATTTTTCGATATATGCTAATGAAGCAGTATTTAAGGCTTTTATATCGGAATTTATATCGCCAAAAGTAGCTTCAACAGTTACTTTATATACAAATGCAGGAAGAACACCTGACGGCAATATTCTTTATGAAAATGCTTTAGTTAGACCAAACGAAATTATTTGGGCTGATAAAGACGGCTATATTAAAACAGGCGACAATACTTACGTTAAAATTGTTGAATCGACAAATTATCTGCCAAAACTTACAAAAAGCGAAAAAACAGGAACAGAAATTGCAAAAGATTTAATGCTAAATATTAAAGAGTCTTGGTCAAACAATGTTGTCTTACCTTTAATGGTATTAGGCAATATGGTTATGGCAATTTTCTATGATGATTTTATCAAAAGATTTGGTGCACCGACATTGATTCTATATGGTAGTTCAGGGTCAGGTAAATCAACGCTTGTAATTGTAGGTTTAGCGATATTTGGTCTTACAAAAGAAGCACTAACATCAGGCGGTTCAACGGCAAAAAGTAATGAGTTTTTCTGCTCAAAATATAATTGCTTAAATGTATGTATTGATGATGTTAAGGCTGAAACACTTAAATCAAGCAACTTTATAACATTAGTAAAAGGTATGTATAAAGGCATACCTAGAACCAAAATGTTGCCTTATGGCAGAGGTGTTGAATATATTCACACTTGCAGTCCTTTAGCATATTCAACAAATGAAACTCTGCCTGATTTAAGAGAACTTATCAATAGATTGAATGTAGGCGGTAACTGCAAAAGAGATTATATCAATGAAGTAAAAATTGACAAATCAATATCAGAAATTTTGAAACTCATAATAATACCGCAAGAGATGAGAGAAAAAATTTCAAATGAATTAAAAAAAGTACACGAAAAGAAAAACGGCTATTCAAAAGATGTTAAAGCAAGTATTATCAAACAAATACAAGTTTTAGAAAACAGAATTGAAGAAGCATTTACCCTCAAACTGGACGGTAATATAACTCATGATTTTTGGAAAAGTCAAAATGATAAATGGCAAACTGAAAAAGATAAACTCAAAATTCAGTTAGATGAAATGGATAAGCTTGATAAAGAATTTTACGAGAAAGCCGACATCCTGCTTGGGTTTACGGATAATGCGTATGAATATTTTTCAAAAGGAAATATTAAACAAAAAAGAAAAATTTTAGAAATAATATCAGAAGAAATAACATACAAAGATAAGAATTTTAACATAAAACTTAAACCGATTTTTCAAACAATATGTAAAGAAACACATGGTTTGATTATTTGGATCACTTAGTTTGAGTATTACTTCCCTCAGGCTGGAAACGAACCAG
>CANRLB010000034.1 GCA_947631365.1 uncultured Bacilli bacterium
TTCTTTTTCTTCTGGTATACTATTATCCATTTCATATGAATAACTTTTATTCCATGTTATTATTACGAGTGACATTACTATTACTACTATTAACATTACTTTATTCTTTTTATTCTCTTTCATAGATATACTCCTTGTATACGTTATACGTATATTGTAATTAAATTATATACGTTGTACGCATAAAAGTCAATATACGTTTTCCGTATAAAATAAAATATATTTAGGTGATTTAATGAATATTAATAGATTAAAAGAAATAAGAGAAGATAAAGATTTATCACAAAAAGAAATTGCTAAAATGTTAAAAGTTACTCAACCACAATATAGTAGATATGAACTAGGGGTAAATATTATACCTATTGAAAAATTAGATGCTTTAGCTGATTTCTATGATACTAGTATAGATTATTTATTATATCGAACAGATGAAAGAAAACCTTATCCTAAATCAATTATGATGCAAAAATAAAGAGCATTGATTAATTCATTGCTCTTTTAAACATTTTTTCTAAATCATAAATACTAAATTTAATTATAGTAGGTCTTCCATGAGGACAATTATAAGGATTATCACATTTAACTAAATTATTAAGTAAGCCTTCTATTTCTAACATAGATATATGTTCATTTGCTTTAATTGCCATTTTACATGCTAAAGTAATTGCGACGTTTTCTCTAAATTTAATTGGATCAAAATTACTTTCTAAATTAATAATCAAATCAATTATTTTTCGAATACTTTCTTCTTCGTAACCTGTTTTAAGCCAAAAAGGATGGCTTTTTATAATGATGGTATTAATACCAAATTCTTCCCAAATAAAGCCCATTTTTTCAAATATTTCATGATTCATTTTAAATTTTAAATAATCACTTTGAGATAATTCAATATTAATAGGAATTAATAAATTAGTAATAGTTATTTGTTCTTTTTTTAAATTATTTAAATAATTTTCATAATTGACACGTTCTTGAGCAGCATGTTGATCAAGTAAATAAATACCATCTTCATTATCACAAACAATATATGTACCAAGACAAAGGCCAACGGGATGTAATATTAAACTTTTAAATTCTTCATTCTTAACTGGTTCTTTAACATCACCGAAATCAAAAGTTGTTTGATTACCTTCTATATCTTTATAATTATCAATAGGAACAAAACTATTTTTTATTTTATCGGCTTCTTCTTTAGATATTGCATCTGGTATTAATAAACTATCATATAGGGCATTTTTAATTGTTTCATAAAGTAAATTATATAAATTATTCATTTTACTTATTTTAACATCTTGTTTAGTTGGATGAATATTAACATCTACTAATGTGGGATCGACAAAAATATTAATAATAACAATTGGGTATTTTCCATCTGGTTTATAAGTATAATAAGCATCATTTATAGCTCTATTAATTTCATTATTTCTAACTATTCTTCCATTAATAATAGTAGTCATATGGCTTTTAGATGATTTTAATAATTCTGGTTTGCCAATAAAACCATCAATTTCAAAATCATCAGATAAAGCATGGATTTGAAGCATTTTGCTAGAGGTATTAAGGCCATAAATTTCATGAATACTTTTAAGTAAATTACCACTGCCACTAGTTTTAAATATTACTTTATCGTTATTTGTTAAAGTAAAAGAAATATTAGGTTTTGCTAAAGCTTCTTTTTCTAAAAAAGAAATTGTATTAGCAAGTTCTGTTGTATCACTTTTTAAATATTTTAATCTAGCAGGGGTATTATAAAATAAATTAGTAATAGTTATTTTAGTACCAATTCTAGCACTACTAGGTAATTTATCAATAAGATTGCCCCCTTTAATATGAATATGTGTCCCCACATCTTGCATACAAGTTTCTAAGATAACTTCTGAAACACTAGCAATTGATGGTAAAGCTTCACCTCGAAAACCTAAAGTATCAATAAAAAACAAATCATCATCTTTATATATTTTACTAGTTGCATGTCTTTGAAAAGCCATAATGGCATCATCTTCATCCATTCCAATACCATCATCAATAACTTCAATTAAATCTAAGCCACCTTTTTGTAAATTAACTTTAATATTAGAAGACTTGGCATCAATAGAATTTTCTACCAATTCTTTAACTACTGATGCACATTTTTCAACTACTTCCCCAGCGGCAATTTTATTGGCTAAATTTTCACTCATTACTTTTATAACACTCATTTTTACTACATCCTTTATTTAATAATTGAATCTCTTAATTCTAGTTTTTCATTACTATTAATTACACATTTATTCTTAACAAAAATAAATCCCCCTGGTACTAAAATATCAGTTGGTCTAGTAATTTTATAGACAAATTCTAAATTTATATTTTCTTTACGACTTTTAATAATCACAAAATTATCTAAGTATAATGTAATATTACCAACACCACTTAATTTTAGATTATTTAAAGACAAAATAAAATCAGGAGCTAATTTTTTTATATAAACATTAATTTTATCATAACTCACATTATTTTTAAAAGATAATCCTGGCGTATCATAAATAACTAAATTATCTTTTTTTAATTTAATAAAATCCAATGTTGTATTTTGATATTTGCTTGTTGTTAAATTAGCATCTAATAAATTATTAATAAGCGTACTTTTACCAGCTCCAGTTTGTCCACAGATAATAACTTCTTGATAATAACTTATTAAATTTTTTAGATAATTTAAATACAGTTGATGTTTAGCACTAATAAAAATGACTTCTTCATTAATATGATAAATCTTTTTAATATTCTCTTCTAAATTTTCTAATTTTAAATTATTGGGAATTAATTCACATTTATTTATAACTAATATTTTGGGATTATTAATTTCTTGATAACTTTTAAATAATTCATTATTTATACTAAGAATATCAGTTATAAAAATGGTAAATTTATTTAACTTATTAATTTTCTTAATAATTTTATTATTATCAAGATTATTTATTTTAATATTTTCATTATAATGAATAGTTTTAAAACATCTTTCACAATAAGGATTATTTATGGAAGGGGTATATCCTAGCATATCTTTTTTTTGATCTTGAAGAGTAATTCCACAGCCAATACATTTACTCATAATATTCACCTTTAAAAAGAATACCTTTTTTATTTAATTTTTTAATAATTTTTCTTTCAAATACTCGCATAAATCTTACATGAGCTGGTTCTTCTTCACTAATGGGATTAACTAAAATAGTTGTAAAATTCATTTTATTACCACCCCATATATCAGTAAGAAGGGAATCACCAATCATAGCGATATCATTATCTTTTAAATTATAGAGATTTAAAATTTTTTTTAATTTTTTAGTTAATGGTTTTTTAGAGGAAAAAGAAGTATCTAAATTTAATTTTTCTTTAAAAGGGCGAAGACGATTTTTGTTACTATTAGAAACTATAATAACGCGAAATGATTTTTCAAGTTCAAACATTTTTTCTCTTAATTTATCATCTGGATAATCTATTTCATAACTAGCTAGAGTATTATTTAAATCAAAAAGTAAGCATTTAATACCTCTCTTTTTTAATTTTTTATAATCAATTGTATATATACTTTGAGCATATATATCAGGTACAAATATATCCATCTTATCACTCTTTTCTTTTAATTACTAACATAATTATATAATATAAAAATTAAAAAAAGAAGATTTAATATATTTTTTTAGTTATAATAAATAAAAAAAGAAATAATTAAAATTCAAAATGAAATTAATTATTTCTTTTTTATAATCATTAAAATAAACTTAATTGAGCTGATTCAGGCATGGAATTAAAAACGCCAAGACTTCTTAACTTGTCCATAGTTGAGGCATTAACTTTACCACGTTCTTGAAAATCTTCTACACAGTAGAACGCTTTTTTATTTCTTTCTTCAACAATTTGATTAGCAATAGCTCCCCCCAAACCTTCAAGAGCACTAAAAGGAGAAATTAAGGTTACTTTATCATCCGCAATAACATAATTTTTGGCTTCGCTTTTTTCAATATCAATATTACCAAATTTAAATCCACGAGCAGTAGCTTCTAAAGCCAATTTCAATGTTTCTAATAATTCAGTTTCTCTACTAGTGGCTTCATAACCTTTACCGATTATTTCATTAATCCGCATTTTAATTGCATCATAACCTTTAACCATTGTTTCGATTTCAAAAATATCAAAACGAGTTGAGAAATAAGATGCATAATATTCAGCAGGATAATGAACTTTAAAATAAGCAATACGAAAAGCACTCATAACATAAGCAGCAGCATGGGCTTTCGGGAACATATATTTTATTTTTTCGCATGAACCAATATACCAATCAGGAATACCCGCGGCAATCATCGTTTCTTTATGAGCTTTCCATCCTTCGGGATCTTTAGAGGCTTTACCTTTTCTAACAAATTCCATAATTTTGAAAGCTTTTATTGGCTCCATCCCACATTGAATTAAGAAAACCATAATATCGTCACGACACCCAATAACATCTTTAAAAGGCACTACTCCTTTTCTAATTAATTCTTGAGCATTACCAAGCCATACATCAGTTCCATGAGAAAGCCCTGATATTTTAATAAGTTCGCCAAAAGTGGTTGGTTTAGTATCCCGAAGCATTCCGATAGTAAATGGTGTACCAAATTCAGGAACACCTAAAGTACCTGTATCATTCATTATTTGTTCTTTAGTTACCCCAAGTGGTTCAGGTGACAAAAACAAGCCCATTGTTTCTTTATCATCAAATGGTACTGTTTTAACATCAATTTTAGTTAAATCTTGTAACATACGAAGTTGTGTCGGATCAGTATGACCTAAAATATCTAGTTTTAAAACATCTTGATCAATAGCGTGATAATCAAAATGAGTTGTTCGCCAAGAAGCATCGGTATTTTCAGCTGGATATTGATAAGGAGTAAAATCATAAACATCCATATAACCAGGAATAACAACAATCCCTCCTGGATGTTGACCTGTTGTTCTTTTAACCCCTACACAACCCGCAGCAAGTCTTTCCATTTCGACTCCTCGCATCACAATATTCTTTTCTTCGCAATACCCTTTAACAAAGCCATAAGCAGTTTTTTCCGCAACTGTACCAATAGTTCCAGCCCGATATACATTATCTTCACCAAACAAAACTTTAGTATATTCATGAGCAGCAGCTTGATTTAAATCAGAGAAATTAAGGTCAATATCGGGAACTTTATCAGCATTAAAACCAAGGAAAGTAGCAAATGGCATGTCTTCACCATCTTTAATCATTTTAGTACCACATTTAGGACAATCTTTATCGGGAAGATCAAAACCAATACCATATTTTAAAGCTAAGTCTTCTCCATTTTCATCTTTAAAAATGGAATGTTTACATTTAGGACAACGATAATGACTTGGAAGAGGATTAACTTCAGTTATCCCCATCATTGTAGCTACAAATGATGAGCCAACTGAACCACGGGATCCAACCAAGAAACCATCATCATTACTCTTTTTAACTAATTTTTGAGCAATTAAATAAATAACATCAAAGCCTCCGCCAATTATTCCTTTTAATTCTTGCTCTATGCGATCTTTAATATTATCAGGAAGTGGATCACCATACCAATCTTTAGCTTTGGTATAAACCATTTCTTCCACTATTTCTTTAGAATTTTCAATTCTTGGTGAAAAAGGCACACCACCAGTTTCAATAATAACTTCAACTATTTCACAACGTGAAGCAATATTATTAGGATTTGTAACTACTATTTCTTTTGCTTTTTCTTCTCCTAAAAATGCAAAAGCATCAAGCATTTCTCTAGTTGTATAAAAATGCATATCAGGAGGAGTAATCCCTCTTTTATTTAAAGGATGAAGTTTACCATTAAATTTTTGATTGATAATAATATCACGATATATTTTATCTTCTCTTGTTAAATGATGAGCATCACTAGTAGCGCATACCATAACCCCAGCTTCTTCAGCAACTTTAACAATTCTTTTAATTTGAGTGTAAATATCCCCCATATTTTTAATTGAACTTGTTTCCATGTCACATAAAAATGAATATGCTTCTGGAGGTTGTACTTCAATATAATCATAAAATTGCATCATCTTTGCTAGTTCTTCATCTTCTTTAGTAAAAGCTGAATTAAATATTTCTCCATTAACACAGCCACTTCCAAAAAGAAGTCCTTCACGATGAGAAATAAGTTCTTCCCTAGGTAATTTAGGTTGATCTCCTTTATATAAATACTTAGTATTAGCAAAACTTATTAACTTAAACAAATTTTTTAAACCAACTTTATTTTGAACTAAGACAGACATATGAAAAGGTCTTAAAAATTTAAGTAATTCATCTTTATTAATAGAGTTATATAACTTAGTGGTTGTTTCAATATTACGATTACTTAAAACTTTACACATTTTATAAAAACCTATGGCAGTTCCTTCACTATCATAATCGGCCCGGTGATGAGCTGATTCATCCCAAGGAACTTCTAATTGTTTAACAAGAGTTGATAATTTATGATTTTTCCACTCAGGATAAAGAGTTCTAGCCATACTCATAGTATCAATAACTGTATTTTTAAATTCCCCTAAATTATATTTATTCATGGAAGCACTAACAAAACCAATATCAAATTTGGCATTATGAGCTACAAGAGGAGATGAACCAATAAACTCTAGAAATCTTTTGGTAACATTTTCTTCATTATCTTTGCCTTTAACCATTTCATCAGTAATATTAGTTAGTTCAACAATTTTTTCTGGTAATTTACATCCAGGATCAATTAATTCATCAAAACGATCTGTTATAATTCCATTTTTAATTTTAACGGCTCCAATTTCAATCATTTGATCTTTATAAGGAGTAAAACCAGTTGTTTCTGTATCAAATACAACATATTCTTCTTCTAATAAATCATAATCTTTTAAATTATAAATTAAATCATTCTCGTTATTTACAACACTCATTTCAGCACCATAAATAACTTTAAATTTATCTTCTTCTTTTTCAATTCCTTTATTTATATCACAAACAGTATGATATAAATCAGGATAACTTTGTAAGCAATCATGATCAGTTACTGCAACAGCTTTATGGCCTAAAGAATGAGCAAATTTAACTAATGATGCGGCATCAATAACACCATCCATTGCACTCATCATAGTATGCGTATGAAGTTCTACTCTTTTTTCTTCTTCTAAATCCTCAACTAAAGTATCTTTGCTTTTAATAGATTCAATACTTAAACCATTTAAAACTATTTGCTTTAAATAATTATCCATCTCTACGTTGCCAACAATCCTATACCATTTGCCTTCCTTTATTCCTTTTCTTATTTGATCATATTCTTCTTTTTTAAACCGCACAAACTTAACTAAAAAACTATCTGTTTTATCACTAACTTTTAAATTAATAATATAAGCTGTCCCTTTTTGTCCTTTTCTCTCACTACTATCTATACCAAAAATATAACCTTCAATGATGATACCTTTTTGTTCACCAATAATATTTTTAATTAAAGTAGCGTCACCATCTTTATGAAAGCCAAAAATAACTGGACTTTCTTCCTTTTTTTCTATTTTTGCTTCTTTAACAAAAGCCATTTCTTTTTTTAATTCTTCATTTAACTTTTGGTTAACGGACACTTCAATTAAATAATCTCCTAAACCATATTTTTTTAAATTATCAATAATATCATGTTCTATTTCTTTTAAAGCTGCTACTTCATTATCACTACTTACTTCTAAATATATAGTATGATCTTCTATTTCTTTAAAACAATTTTCTAAACTCATTAAAGATGGATGTTCAAATATTATTGAATTTAATATTTTATTAAAGTATTCTTTAGTATCTTCTATAGTAACATTATCATAAATAAATTTAATTAAACAACTATCTACACCATTAATTCCTTTTTGAGCATGATTTAATAAATCATTTACTAAATCATAATTTAAGATATTAAGGCATTTTAAATAAACGGTATAAATTTTTAATTCTTTATTAAATACCACTTTTTCGATACTAATTTTATTTAAAATTTCATCATCACATTCAAAATTGATACTATCTAAAAATCTTTTTACTTCTTCCATTTTAAATTCCTTCCAACTTACTTACAACAACACTGTATTTATCAAATCTTTTCGTTACTATTCCCCATACTTTAATCATATCATTTATCTTTAAATTTTTAATCATATAAAAATTTTGAGGAAAAATAGTTAGATCTCCACTTCCTGTTTCATCACTAGCCCGTATAAATGCCATATCTTCATTTTTTTTCGTTTTTATTCTCTTAATATCCTCTATCATAACATAAAGATAAACATTTTTAAATGTATTATCTATGATATTTTCAAATTTCACAACATTATTACTAATTTCAACACTTGCGGGATGATTACTAATAAAAAAGCCATAACTATTTATTTCATTATTTCTTAAAATACTTATATCATATTCATTTTTTTCTATAATATTAGGTTTTAAAGTGTATTCACCAAGATCTTTATATAAGTTTCCATAATTAATAAATTCATCTAAATTAGTAATCAATGTTTGATTATTATAGTTAAAATTATTTAAAGCCCCAGCATTAATTAACATTTGATATTCGCCCTTAGTTATAAATGAAGATGTTCTTTTGAAAAAATCAAAAATATCTTTATATAAACCTAGGCTATTACGATCATCTAAAATATTTTTAATTAAATCACTTTTAATATTTTTAATAAGTTTAAAGGGCAAATAAACAATATTTTGATTTAAGATGAAATTATCATCTGATTTATTAATATCAACTTTATTAATATTTATATGATTTTGTTTTAAATAGGCTAAATGTTTTTTAATTTTTTCGATGCTACCGATAGCACTATTTAACTGTTCAAAGGTAAATAAAGTTGGATAATGAACTTTTAAATAAGCCATTTGATAAGATATAATAGCATAAGCAACTGAATGAGCTTTATTAAAACCATAAGATGCAAATTTTAAAATATGATCAAAAATATTTACTGCTAATGCAGAATCATAACCATTTTTGATAGCTCTTTTTAAAAATTCATCTTTTTTCTCTAAAATAATATTCATTTTCTTTTTAGACATAGCTCTTCTAATATTATCAGCTTCAGCATAAGTAAAAGAAGCCATTTTAACTAAAATACTAATTACTTGTTCCTGATAAACAATAACCCCATAAGTTTCTTCTAAAATACTTTTTAAATCTTCATGATAATAAGTTATTTTTTCTTTGCCATCTTTTCTTTTGATATAAGTTTCTAATTCCTGACTAGGACCTGGACGAACTAAAGCAATACTAGCCACTAATTCATTAAAGTTTTGAGGGCGATACTTAGTCAGCATACTTTTAAAAGCGGGAGTTTCAAATTGAAAAATGCCATCAGTATCAGATGCCGAAAATAAATCATATACCTTTTGGTCATTTAAAGGAATATTATTAATATCAAAATCTTTTATTTTACTCGTTATATTACTAATAATATTTAAATTTTTTAAACCTAAAAAATCCATTTTTAATAAGCCTAAATCTTCTAAATATTCCATTGTAACACCCGTTAAATAAACATCATTATTTTTATACATAGGAATTATTTCATCTAATGGGCGATTTCCAATAACAATACCAGCTGCATGAGTACTAATATTTCTTTTTAAACCTTCTAATTTTAAACAAATTTTATATAATTCTTTTAAATTTTCATAATTATTTAAATAATCATTAACTACCTTTATTTTTAAATTATTTTTTAAATCTTTTTCTTTATCAATAACTTTTAAAAATTTATTTAGTAATCTTTCATCAATTTTTAATATTTTTCCAACTTCTCTTAAAACTAATCTGGTTTTGAGGGTAGCAAAAGTAAGTCCCCCAGAAACATTATTTTCACCATATTTTTTCTTAACGTACGAAATAACTTCTTCTCTTCTAGTACTATCAAAATCTATATCTATATCAGGCATGGTTACTCTTTCATAATTTAAAAATCTTTCAAATAATAAATTATATTTTATGGGGTCAATATCCGTTATACCAATCACATAACTTACTAAAGATCCGGCAGCACTTCCTCTTCCTGGACCAACTAAAATGCCATTTTTTTTAGCATATAAAACATAATCATATACTATTAAAAAGTAATCAACAAAGCCCATTTGGTTTATGACTTTTAATTCATAACTTAAACGATCAAGATAGGTTTTTGGAACATTTCCCCCTAATCTTTTATTTAAACCTTTCAAACATAAATTGGTTAAAAACTCTTTTGAATTATCACAATATTTGGGAATATATCTTTCTTTATCATCCAAGTTTAAATTAAGTAATCTTTCAACTTCATCTATTTTAGCTAAATCAAATTCCGTTAAATTATCATAATCAAAATAAAAATGATAATCTTCTTTTTCTATTTCTTCTAAAAGATGAAGATATTTTAAATATGGTCCATCTTCAAATTTAAATGCTTTTATATTATTTACATAAACAACATTTTGACTTTTTATTAACTCGTTTTGTAATTCCTCTTTATTTTCATAACCCAAATAAACAGTTTCCATAAATGCTAAATCTTCATATATATTTATACTTTGATAAGGAATTATAACAAGGAGGTTATCACTTAAATTTTTTAGTTCAATTATACTAACATTTCTTTCCGTAATAATAGTATTTATTTTAAGCAAGTTTTTGTAACCTATTTTATTTTTGGCATATAAATAAATTTGATAATTATTTAAAGTAATTTCTAAACCAACTATGGGTTTAATATTGTGAGATTTACAAGTTTTATAAAACTCAATTACCCCAAAAAGATTAGTATCACATATAGCACAACTTTGAATATTTTTGGCAACACAAAAGTTAATTAAATCTGATACTTTAATTAGACTTTTTAAAAGGCTATAATCAGTTGTAACTTTAAGTGGTGTATACATAATATCTTCCTTTAAATTAATTATAACACAAAGAAGAAATTTACATAAAAATATTTGACATATTATTTAATATATGATAAAGTTTTTAAAGAGAAAAAGGAGGCACAATATGGCAAA
>CANRLB010000035.1 GCA_947631365.1 uncultured Bacilli bacterium
ATAAAAAAATCTCTTAAGTCCTTGCAAACAAAGGGCTTAGGAGATTTTTCACTTCTAAAACTGATAAATTCAGGAATATATCAAAATATTATTTTTAAATCAAGTTTTGACATAAAGATATGTAAATTTACTGTCAATTATCCTTTCTAATCAATTTTTATAAATTATTAATAAAATTTATTGATGATGAGTTAGCTGCAATCCTCAAAGGTTTTACTTCAAGTTATTTAAATATTAAAATTGATTAAAAAAGTATTGGCAAATCCCTAAATAATTGGCTAATTTGGATAAATAAGAGTTTTAAAAAAATGGTAGGGCAAAACTCCAAAACTTTAGTTGGTATCTTGGTTCTAATCTCCACCAAAATGTTGATAATCCTTCTATATTAGAGTTTTATTTATTTAAAATAAATATGTCTTGTTTAATTAATTAAAGTACTTTATAATAAATGATAAAGAGAGGTAAATATGGCAGATTGGCGTAATAAAATTGGTAAAAAACAAGAAAAAAGTGAAATTAACTGGCGTTTTCTTTTACATAAAGAATTTTTTGAATTTATGAATGAAGTACATACTTTAGCCGAAATTTATAATTGGAATCTTTGGGGTGGCGGTGTAGATAATTATGCAGTTACTTTATCTCAGAGAAAATTTAATGGCATTCATTGCTCAATAAAAATGTTAGCTAGAGATAATTATAAATATTATTTCTGTTTAACAAGAGAAATTAACCCAAATAATATAAAAAATGAGGAATATACTGAATTTATTGGAGAAAATATGGATGAAGCTTTAAAATATTTACATACGTTTTTATTAGATAATGATTATGAAATTGAAAGTAAAGAAGAAAAATTTATATATATGGGCGGGGCTTACGATCGATATTTCTTAGCTAAAAAATGGGAAAGTGAAAGATTATTAGAAGAAAAAGCCAAAGAGTTAGTTTAATTTAAGTTAAAATTGCCTTAAAAACTTTAGTATTTTTTAAATATTTAAACTAGTTTTTACTAGTTTTTATTATTTTAAAGGCCTCTTATTACCAAGTTTTTCTAACATCATTGTATTGACTTTTTCACTTTGGAAATATATAATATGTAGCAATTAAAGGAGGTTACTATGGAAAATATTGATCTAGAAAAATTAGATAGTGAATCTTTGATGGAATTGGAAGCTATTTTAGAAGGTATGGATGAAGTTTTAAAAGAGGAAGAGGAAGATATTAATGAGTAAAAGTATTAATAAAAGAGTAGAACAAGTTAAAAATGAACACCTAGAACTATTAAAAATGGTTAAGGAAAAAATTAGTGAAAATAGCGATAATTTTCAAAATCATACAAATGAAATCTTAAATACTTTAGAATACGATGAAGAAAACGTAAAAAAATATGAAGCAACTGTACAAGCTCAAGAATTAGTTGTTAGTTTAACAAAACAAATTCTTGAAGCAAAAGATCTTGAAGAAATTATTGCTATTCGAAAAAAATTAAATTACTATATTAACAAAATTAAAAGAGAACTAAAAAATCGTGGTTTGTCTGAAACAGTTATAGTTAACTTTCAAGAACAATCTATTACATTAAGAAAATCAATTGCTAATTATATACGTTTCATTAAAAGAGAAGATAATATTTGCGAAATAGACAAATTATATAGTAATTATGATAATTTATCTGCTGAAGAGATTAATAATTTGAAGAAATATTTAGCTAAGGAAAAAAGATATAATAAAAGAAATTTTGACTTTTTAACAGGAAAAGAAAAAGTTAAAACTGATTCGATAAATAAAGAAGCTTCTAGTACTCCAATATTAGAAATGGATACTAAAACGAAAGAATCTCATCAAGAGCTAGCACCAGATGTAAAAGAAGATAAAAATGGAAGTATTGAAGATTCAATTGCTGTTTCAGAAATTTCAGTAGATGATTTTAATTCTCTTCAAATAGATGATGATAATGGTGATTTAATGTTTATCACTGGTGAATTACCATATGAAGAGTTAAGCAATTATTTTAAAAAAAGAATTGATAGCTTTGGCCAAATGTATAATATTGTAGATACTTATGATTATGAATACCATCATTTTGGAAAAAATGTTCTTAATTTCTTTCGCAACATTCCTCGTTACGTTCATAATAAAAAAGCAATTCAACTAATGGTTAAAGAGTATTTATTATTTTATAGAGGTGATGATTTATCAAGCTTTATAGAATATACAAAAAGAAGAAATTCAATTAGTAAAAATTTAAAATGTATTTTCAGCAAATCTTATTTATTTACTAATGATGCAACATATTTAAATGAACATGAAAATTGTGCTAAATGGATGTATGATTTTTGCCAAAAAAAATCATTAACTCTCTGTGTTAAAAAACTTGCTGCTTAATTTATAATAACTAATACAATACTTAAAATTGCTAATCTATATAAATAGGTTAGTTTTTTTAATGATACGTGGTATAATAATTATGGTGAAAATAAAAATGGAAAGATTAAATCCAGATGTTAATTATGGACTTTCTAATAAAGAAGTAGAGAAGCGAATAAGAAAAGGGTTAATAAATAAAGATACAACTATTCCTACTAAAAGCGTTAGTTTAATTATAGTAAGCAATATATTTACTTTATTTAATATCTTAAATTTAATTTTAGCCTTTTTTATTTATTTAACGGGATCATATAAAAATTTACTTTTTTTAGGTGTAGTTATCTCTAATACTTTAATTAGTATTATCCAAGAAATTAGAGCTAAAAGAGCAATTGATAAATTAAAATTAATTGCTAGTCCTAAAGTAAATACTTTAAGAAATGGCCAAATAAAAGAAATAGAAGTTAATGAAATTGTTTTAGATGATATTATAAATTTAAAAATCGGTAATCAAGTAGTGGCCGATTCACTCATTTTGGACGGATTTGTAGAAGTTAATGAAGCATTTATTACTGGTGAATCAGATTCTATTTTAAAGAAAAAAGGTGATACTTTATTATCAGGGAGTTTTATTATAAGTGGTAATTGTCTAGCACGAGTTATCCATATTAAAGATGATAATTATACTTCTAAAATTTCTCGCGATGCTAAATATATTAAAAAAATTAATTCGGTAATTTTGAATTCATTAAATAAAATTATTAAAATAGTTTCAATTATTATTTTGCCTTTAGGAAATTTTCTTTTCTTAAATCAATATTTTATTTTAAAAAATCCTTTAGAGGATGCTGTTGTAAATACAGTGGCTGCTCTTATAGCTATGATACCTGAAGGTTTAGTTTTACTTACAAGTACGGTTTTAGCTGTTAGTGTGATGCGTTTATCCAAATATAAAGTATTAGTAAAACAATTATATTCTATTGAAAGTTTAGCTAGAATAGATACTATTTGTTTTGATAAAACCGGTACTTTAACAGAAGGTAATATGGTCGTAAAAGATGTTATTTCGTTAAGTAAAAATGAAAATATTATAGAAATAATGACTAATTACTGCAATGCCTTAAAAGATGATAATGCCACAATGAAAGCATTAAAAAATTATTTTAAAGGAAAAAATAATAACCAAATCAAAGAAATAATTCCTTTTTCATCAGAAAGAAAATATAGTGAAGTTACTTTTAATAATGGGAATACATATAGATTGGGGGCTCCGGAAATTCTTTTACCTAAAGAAAAATTACCTCAAGAATTTACTCAATATCGTTTATTAGCTTTAGTAAAAGTAACCAAAAAAATAATAAAAATTGGCTATATATTACTTCAAGATAATTTAAGAAGCGATGCTAAAGAAACAATCAAATATTTTCAAAAACAAGGGGTAGATATTAAAATTATATCTGGCGACAGCCCTAAAATGATTGTTGCTCTTTTAAAAAGATTAAATATTGAAATAAATAATTATATAGATTGCTCTAAAATAAAAGATGAAGATTTAGAAAACGTCGTTTTAAATAATACTGTATTTGGCCGTGTTAGTCCTTTTCAAAAAAGAGAAATTATTAAAGTTTTAAAAAAGAATAAACATATGGTAGCCTTTGTAGGTGATGGAGTTAATGACGTTTTAGCTTTAAAAGAAGCTGATTGTAGTATTGCTCTTGCTTGTGGTAGTGAAGCATCATATAATGTAGCTGATTTAGTATTACTTGATTCCAAATTTTCATCTGTTCCTAAAATAGTTAAAGAAGGAAGAAGAACCATTCATAATATCGAAAGATCGGCTAGTTTATTTATTGTGAAAACAGGCTTTGCTATTTTACTCTCCTTTTTATTTATGATTTTACCTTTTACTTATCCTTTTGTGCCAATTCAAATGACTCTAACAGGAGCGTTAACAATTGGTATTCCTTCTTTTATTTTAGCTCTTGAACCTAATGAAGAAGTAGTTAAAGGTAATTTCTTGACTAATATTTTTAAAAAAGCTCTGCCCACTTCTTTAATAATTGTTTTAAATATTTTATTAATTACTCTACTTCCTTTAAATGAAAATGAGGCATCTACATTATGTGTTCTAATTGTAGGCTTTATCGGTTTTGCTCATATTTATCGTATTTGTAAACCGATCAAACAATATCAAATTATTATGTTAACAATATTAATAACAATTTTTTTAACTAGTGTTATTGGTTTAAAAGAATTATTTTCGTTAACATTTATTAATTTTAAAATGTTAATTATTATTCTAATTTTATTACTTATGTGTTTAATAGAATTCTATATTGTTGATTTAATTCAAAATAGAAATAAGAAATTAGGTGATTTTAATTAAAAAAAAGATATATTTTATATTTGTTTTTATCTTATTAATATTGATAATTTTAGGAATAAATTATAGAAAAGAAATAATAAAAGAAAGTAATGGGAGTAAAATGAAAATAATAATAAATAATCAAGCTTTTGAAGTAAACTTAGAAAATAATGAAACGGCTAAAAAATTAAGTGAATTATTGCCACTTAATATAAAAATGACATCTTTGAACGATAATGAAAAATATTATTATTTAAATGAATCTTTACCTCAAATGCCCATAAAAGTTAAACATATTAATAGAGGTGATCTCATGTTATATGGAGATAATTGCTTAGTTTTATTTTATAAATCTTTCGATACCAATTATAGTTATACTAAAATAGGTCATATAGAAAATTTAACAGAATTGAATGATGATGCTATAGATGTTATCATTAATAAAGGATGATTTATCATCTTTTTTTAACTTTTAAATTATATTGACATAAAATACAATAAGGAGATATTGAATAATATGAATAATAATATTCAAAAAGCAAAAAAATTAATTGAAAATTATCGTCAAAATAATCCTTATATAAATAATTGTTGTGTACTTCCTTCAGGATTTGTTAGTATAGTGGGGCCAACGGGACCGACTGGGCCTACGGGACCTGCTGGCAATTCACCACAAATTACTATTGCTACCACTGAGACAACGGCTTCAGGAACATCTGCTCAAGTAGTAAACATTGGGGATGATCATAATATTGTTTTAGAATTTATGATACCAAGGGGTTCGACTGGACCACAAGGCGAGATGGGAGATACACCTACAATTGCCATTGGTGAAGTAACAACTGGTGAAGCTGGATCAATAGCTAGTGTAATTGATTCGGGAGAAGGCATTAATCATATTTTAAATTTTATTATTCCAAAAGGAGAAAATGGAGAAAAAGGAGAGATTGGACCGACTGGGCCGGCCGGAACAAGTGTTACAATTTTAGGTTCTTTTAATAGCTATGATGAATTAAAAAATGATAAACCAACAGGTGCTCCTGGTGATAGTTATTTAGTTGGGGATAATCTTTTCGTTTGGAGTTCAAATGATAATGATTGGATTGATGTCGGAAAAATAAGAGGGCCTCAAGGAATTCCTGGTGAAAAAGGCAATCCCGGTGAACCTGGACCTATGGGGGTTCAAGGGCCTCAAGGAATTCAAGGAATACCTGGACCTCAAGGTATGCAAGGTGATATGGGGCCTCAAGGAGAAATTGGACCAACCGGACCGACTGGGCCTACGGGAGCTGATGGGGAAAGTGGTATTAAAGAAATTGAAAGTGCTTATATAGTTAGATTTAATGATAATAATCCAAATGGTTTTGAAGTACCCTATAATGGTAGAATTCCTTTAGATAGAATAGATATTGATAATACCAAAATTACTGAATTAACAACTCAAAATACTTTAAAATTTAAGAAAGCTGGAACTTATAAAGTAGATTTTATGGTCTCGGTTAAAGTTAATCAAGTAACTTCCTTTGATCCTACAAAAGATATTATTGCTATAGGTTTTAAGAAAGTTGATTCACCAATTGTTTATGCTGGTGGTAGTGCTTGGTATGAATATGGTCCAACAATAAGAATTGTTAGTCAAGGATTATTTGTGGTGGGTGATCCTAGCATTGATGAATATGAACTTGTAAATTTATCTAAACAAAGCATTTATTTAAATTCTCCTCTTTTAGAAAATACCTTTTCGGAATCTTATTTTACTAATCCTGTTGTAACTTTAGTTATTACATATTTTGGTTAAAATATTGACTTTTTAATTAAAATTATATAGAATTTAAAGAAGAAAAAGGAGAAATTTATGGTTGAAGAAATAAGTAGTAAAGATTTTGAAAATATATTAAAGAATGACAAAGTGGTTATTGATTGCTATGCGCCTTGGTGTGGACCTTGTCGAATGTTATCACCAATTATAGATGAACTTGCGAGCGAAATTAATAATATTAATTTTTATAAATTAAATGTTGATAATAATAATGATATTGCTACTAAATTTGGTATAATGTCTATTCCAACAATTTTAATTTTTGAAAATAGCAATTTAAAAGATAAAATTATTGGTTTTCGCAGTAAAGATGAATTGATAGAAATTATTAATAAATAATTAGAATAAGTCTGGATGATTTATTCTTTTTTTATCAATATCTTCTTAATTGAAATAATAAACTATGATATAATCTTATTAATAGGTGATTTAATGAATATAGATAAGTTAATAAATATTTTAAAAAAGGGCGAATTAGCAATAATTCCGACAGATACCACTTATGGAATAATATGTGATGCCACTAACGATGATGCTGTTAGAAAAGTATTTTTAACTAAAAAAAGAGCTTTTAATAAACCATTAATTATTTTAGCTAGTGATATAGAAATGGTTATTAAATACACCAAAAAAATATCTTCTTTAGAGGAAGAAATAATTAAAGAATTTTGGCCCGGTCCTTTAACTATTTTACTTTTAAAAAATAGTTTAGTTAGTGATTTAGTTACTGCATCTTCTCCATTTGTAGGCATAAGAATACCTCGTGATCTTCATTTACAAAACATTATTAAAAGACTCGATTGTCCTATTGTTGCCACTAGTGCTAATTTATCAGGCGAAGAAGTGGTAACAGATGTTTCCAATATAGATCAAGAATTAGCCAAAAATGTAAGTTACATATGTTATGGAAATAAAATAAGTGCCATTCCTTCTACTTTAATAAAAGTAAACGAAAATAAAATCGAATTTTTAAGAGAAGGAATTATAGCTCCTAATATAAAAGAAGAATTTAAAAATAATATTTAAAAGTTAATTAATTTTATTTCACTATTAATTAATTTTTTTATTATCTTTTTTCTTTTTCTTCCTCTTACATCATTAAATAATTCTAGTTCTATCATTTCCCAAATTGGCACCCATCCACCAATAAGTAATATTTCCTTCCATAAAACGCTATTTTCAAAAAAAGTTGAAAGTGATAAAAAGGATATACCTATAAAAAATAAAAGAAGTTGAAATAAATTATTATAATAATGATCATTAATAGTATTTATATATTCTTTATTCAAAGCATTAATTAACATTTCTTTAATATCTAAGTCATTATTAAAATTAATTTTAATATTTAAAACCAATTCATCTTTTTTAGATATATTTTTAGCTTCTTTAATTAAGTATTCAAGAAAATCATTAGCTATTTTTGTGTGATTATATTTTTCTAAAAAATCTTCTTTACTAAGTAAATCAATATCAATTATTTTTAACATATTATTTCTTCTTTCTTTTAATTATTTTTAATTTTGGAAATGATTTAATCAATCGATTATATAATTTTTTATTTTGTTTAAATAATTCTTTTTTAACTAATTCGGTCACATTTTCTGTATTATCCATCCGTATATTGTTAAATGATTTAGAAAAATGCAAAATTATTACTAATGATAATATATTATCAGTAAGATAAACTAAAAACAAAATAATACTAATAGTTATTAAAAGATAATTTGGTAATAAATTAATAAGATTATTTATAAAAGGATTAATAACAAACATTACTATTACAGAGCCAATACCAAATAAAAGGGTATTTTCTAAACATACTCGACCATTAATATTAAATTTTTTATGAGAATAATCCCACCATCTTGTTTTAAAAAATTTTTCTAATAAATAACTTCCTAGATATTCGACTATTGTGCATATGATCATTGACATTGTGAATAATAAAATAACATTGTTTTCATATCTTTTTAACAATAAAGAAATAAGTAAAACTGATTTACCATATATAGGACAATAAGGACCAATTAAAAAGCCACGATTAACAAATTTGCCTTCTACGATATATAAGTCAATTACTTCAACTATCCATCCTAAAAAGGAATAAAACATATAAAATAAAAATAATTTAAATACTATCATATATACTACCTATAAAAATTATATCAAAAAAGAGTTAAATTGCCAATAATAGATAGATGAGGAATTATTATATAAAAAAACATCTTTTTTATTTAGAGATGATTTTTTATTTTATTTAACTTGGTAATATAAGAGTTTGACCAATTGATAAATTATTACTTGTTAGATTATTTAATTTTTTTATTTCATCAACCGTTGTATTATATGTTCTTGCAATACTATATAAACTATCGCCTTTTTTAACAGTATAAGTTAATTTATTATCTTCTGTAGTTGATGGTATTTTTAAAACTTGACCGATAGATAAGGTATTACTTGTTAAATTATTAAGAGATTTAATACTATCAACAGATACACCAAATTTATTAGCTATACCATATAAAGTGTCACCTTTTGAGACAGTATAGGTTGTTGTTTTACTTGATGGCATTGAGACAATGAGTTTTTGGCCAATTGATAAATTATTGCTTGTTAAATTATTAAGTTTTTTTAATTCATCAACGGTTAAATTAAATTTATTAGCTATACCATATAGTGTATCACCACTTTGAACAATATAGATTTCTCCTTCTTCTGTTTCACTTTCTTCCTTTGGTATAAATAAAAGTTGACCAATTGATAAAGAATTATCTTTTAAATTATTAGCACTTTTTAATTCATCAACAGTAATACCAAATTTTCTGGCAATGCCCCATAAAGTATCACCACTTTGAACTTTGTAGTATCCTTCCATACTTTCTGGTTCATAAGGTACACCAATATACTCAGCAATAGCTTTAACAACGGCTTCAGCCATTTCTTCCCAGTTATTTTTTATTTGACTTACATCATCACCCGTTGAATCAAGGAATCCATATTCAACAATAATTGATTCATTATTTGGAGTATCTCTTAAAATATAGTAATAATCTTTAGCTGGATTACTAGGGAGTCTTCTTTGATAATACTTTCTAACATTTTGACCAGTCTTCTCTATTTCACTAGCAATTCTTTTAGATAAAGCATCACTATTACGTAATGAATAGATTATTTCTGCACCATCGCCACCTGGGGATAGTCAATGTGTAGTGTTTTATTTATCATTTTCTATTATTTCTTTGATTAAGGACCATTTCCATACATAGCCTAAATCACTATCTTTGTTAATTCTTCCACTATAAATTCCTATTTCATGCATTACAGGGCCACCATATAAAGCAATTCCATTATCGTCACTATCTATACCATTTTTATTATAATAAATAACTGGAGAGCCAGATTGACCCTGCCTAGTTTTGGCATCTATTAAAAATGCAGGCAATTGCATTCCTTTTATATTTAAATCTAAATCTGGTTCACTAGCTATTGTGCCAGTCGACCATATTGCAAACCTTCCTTGCATGGGGCTTACATTAAAACCAAAAGGATATCCAATTATAAATACATTTTCAGTAATTCTTGTTTTAAAATTGGGAGATAGTCTATAACAAAATTCATCAATATTATAATCTTTTAATTCTATTGCGATTACATCTACTTTTTCTTTATATATAGGATGTTCTAACCACTTTACATTATTTTCGCTATCAATTAAGTCTAATGTGGTATTGCTCCAACTAATTCCAAGATTGTTTTTAAATGGTAGCCATACTTTAATCTTGTTTGGAATGCTCATATTTGAATTTAAACATTCACCAGTCTCGTTATTTCTTCCTGTAACAACATGTCTATTTGTAATTAAATATACCTTTTTATTGCTATTTACCAAAAAACCAGTAGCACTTGCTAATTCAATATCGTTAAAATACAATGTTAGGTATAATGATTTCACAGAATTAATATCAATCATTATGTTATACTTCCTCCTTTTTCATATAAGTAGTTTATCCTTTGCTATGTATTCTTTGCTCTATTTTAGAGCAAAGTTAATTAAATATTATTTAATATGCTAAATTTGTAAAATATTTCGATGTTCTTATCTTTGTCTATAACTATTTTATCAATGATAGTTTGCATTAGTTCTCTTGTAGGATTTTCAATATTAATTAAAGA
>CANRLB010000036.1 GCA_947631365.1 uncultured Bacilli bacterium
TTATAAATTAAAATATTTAAAGCCGTTAGTCCATCAAAGCTAAAGAAAGGTAGCTTATCAATTAAAAAGTTAGCTAATGGAATTCTAAAGGAATAGCTTAAAATAATAACAGCAATTAAACCAACTAAATTAACAACTGATTTAATTAACCCTCTTCTCCATCCAGCATATGTTCCTAAAGCAATAAAAACTATTAATAAAATATCAACAATAGTACTCATTTAAATCATCTCCTAATATAAATTATATTACAATTCTAATGAAAAAAAAAGTAGATTATGTTAAAATTAAATTGAGGTGTAAAATGACTATTGTATTTAAAGTTTCTGATAATTTAAAAAATAAAGTTATAAAATATTACCAAGATAAGAAAAAAGAGAAAACCCCACCATATGCTATTTTTCAAGCTATGGATGGTGATACGACTATTACTCTTTATGAAAGTGGCAAATTAATGTTTCAAGGAGTATCTGCTGATATTGATGCTAATATCTGGATTGATTTAGAAAAAATCCATAATAAAAGAATTATTAATTATGATGGAACTGAAAGTAAGGAAAAACCAAAAGAAGATTTTATGGAAGTATCTACTATTGGTTCAGATGAAGTTGGAACAGGAGATTTTTTTGGCCCTATTGTTGTTACTGCTACTTATGTTTCTACTAAAGATTTTGAATTTTTAAAAGAACTTGGGGTAAGGGATTCTAAAAAATTAAATGATGATAAAATTAAAGAAATCGCTCCCTTAATTATGAAAAAAATACCATATGTTACTACCATTTTAGATAACAAAACTTATAATAGTTATCATAGTAAAGAAAATAATATGAATAAAGTTAAAGCCATTTTACATAACAAAGCTTTATTAGAATTAAAAAACAAAAATTATAATTATGCTAAAATTGTTATTGATGAATTTTGCAGTAAAGAAAACTTTTATAAATATATAAAAGATGTTCCCGAACAAGTTAAATATATTACTTTTATGACTAAAGCTGAAGATCAAGTTTTAAGTGTTGGCTGTGCCTCAATCATAAGTCGATATATTTTTTTACAAAAAATGGATGAGCTTTCAGATATGGTTCATATTCCTTTACCTAAGGGAGCTGGCAAAAACGTTGATAAAGTTGCCGAAGAAATAAAAGAAGAATATGGAATTGAAATGCTTAATAATATTGCTAAAATGAATTTTAGTAATATTAGTAGATTAGATTAGCTACTTAGCTAATTCTTTTTTATATAAATTTCTGTAAACTACATTATTTTTAATTAAATTATCATGAGTATCAAATCCCACCACTTTACCATCAGCAATAACCATTATTTTATCACAATCAATTACAGTTGAAAGACGATGAGCAATAATTAAAATAGTATAATCTTTACGAATTTTTTTAATTGATTTATGAATATAATCTTGAGTTTCATTATCAAGACTACTTGTTGCTTCATCTAAAAGAATAATCTTACTTTCTTTTATTAAAGCTCTTGCTATAGCTAATCTTTGTTTTAAACCCCCTGATAAAATAACACCATTTTCTCCTAAAATAGTATCATATTTATCATTTAAAGTATTAACATAATCATCAAGTAAACATAATTTACATTTTTCAGTTAATTCTTTATCGGTTATTTTAGGATTAACCATTTGTAAATTTTCTTTAATTGTCGTATTAAAAATATAAGGATTTTGAGTGATTGTAGAAATATTATTTCTTAAAGACTCTTCACTTATCTCATCAATATCTTGGCCATCAAAATAAATATGGCCTTTATTAACATGATATAATTTATTAATTAAATTAAAAATTGTACTTTTACCAACTCCAGATGATCCGACTATTCCAATTGTTTCACATGGTTTAATTTTAAAAGATATTCCATTTAAAACTTCGTTATCTGTATATTTAAAATAAACATTATCAAATTCAATGCTACCTTTAAAATCAACTTTTTTAGTTCCAAATTTTTCTTTAGGATACTTTTCACTATCAGTTACTTCATATAATCTTTCAATAGATAAATTAAAGTCTTTTAAATCACGATAAATAGAACTTACACTACTAATAAAACCAGTTGCTCTTGTCCGATACATATAAATAATTAATAAATTAGCTCCGTTTAATAAATTGTTTTTAATTAAAATAACACATAAAACAATTAATAATAAATCAATTAAATTATAAAAAACATCTTCAAAAACATAAAATTTCCGGTCTTCTCTTTCGGTTTTATAATTATACTTAATTATTTCTTTTTGTTTTTTAGTTGTTCTTTTAATTAAATAATCTTTTAAATTCAAAACTTTTATATCTTTGATTCCTCTTATTAATTCTCCAAAATCGCTAACATATCTTTCATTCATTTGATAATATTCTTTTTTTCTTTTTTCCCATTTTTTAGTTCTTTTAATATCAAAAAGCAAAATAAAGATAGAAACTAAAACAAAATAAATTCCTAAATAGATATTTAAATAAAAAATATAAATCATAATCCCAAGAGAGGTAAAAATTTCTGTAAAATTATATCTTATTTTTAAAAATATACTTGCTAAAGTTCTGGGCTCAGAATTAATTCTTTCTACAAAAAAACCAGTTCCCTCTTTATCAAAATTTTGCATTTCTAATTTAAATAATTCTTTAGAAACATCTTCTTTAATTTTTATTTCTACGTCATCTTGAACTTTACTACTAACATCTCTATTAATAAATGAAACAAGACGATAAAATAATTCTGCCAAAAAAACAATTAAAGAATACTTAAGCATATTAAAGAGTTCAACTTTAGTAATTGCCTCTAAACTTTTAGCAGTCATAAGCGGAATAAAAGTATTTACCCCCACAATCAATAAAGATGAAAATAAATAAATAAAAATTTCTAGTTTTTTATCTTTAAAATAATTAAATATTTTTTTATAATATTTTCCCATACAGCTCACCAAATCTAAAGATATTTTAATTGATATGGTCTAAAATAGCAAGATAAAAATATTTATTTATTGGCTGGGTCAATATAATATTTGCATAAAGTTCTTTTTTGTCCGTCGATTTGAAATTCGCCGGGGCAAAAGCCAAAGAGGCCATTATTTCTATCACAATCGCTTTCACAATGCCAAAATTCTACGATTGTTTTATCATCACTTGTTTGATATGAATGAGCAAGTAAAATATTTAAGGCATTATAAAATTCTTCTTCTTTTATAAAAGAACTTGGAACATTATATTTTTTGCATCTCAAATACTCCCTAGCAACATAGCAAGCTTTTCTAACACTATTTTCTTTTAAATCCTTTGTTAAAATTTCAAAATCATCTTTATTCATTTTATATATTCTCCTCATCTAGGTATATATTATAACATAAATCAAAATTAAATGTTTATAAATTAAAAAAGGACATTGAGTCCTTAAATTTCATTAAAATAATTATTACCTTTACTACTAAATGTTTCACTACCATCTACTTTAATATAATGTGATCTAAATGATAAATAATTATGAAGTAATTCTTCAGTATATAAGAAATCAATAATAGCTTGATAACCAATACTTTTCCTATCCCCTAAATATTTTTTATAAGCGCCATGTTCATAAACAGTAAATTGTCTAGGTGCAATCGCTTGATAATATAAATTTTCTCCTTTATTATTACCAAACTTATTATTTACTGATTTAATCCATCTATTACTTTTAGTTCGGTTATAAATAGTATTAATTACAGCATAGGCATCTTCATATGAATTATATTCAGCTTCAGCTAGAACTATAGCACATAATACATCAAACTCATCGCTAGTTAATTGATATTTTTGGAGAATAATTTCTCTCTTATCTTCATTACTAATATTAATTTCAGCATAAGTATCCATGCTTTTAATAGCTAAAGTATCAATAGTTAATTTGTTTTGAGCAATTTGGCTAGAAACCCCCAAAATAACTAAAATATATAGTAATGGTAACATTATATAAGTTAATTTTCGATAATTTTTATTCTTTATACAACCCCACCAAGTGGGGAGGACATCAATAGTTAATTTATTCATCATTTTCCCCCTGAATGAACAAAATAATTATACTACATATTCTATTATATGTCAAATTGTGTCAAAATATTCCTAGCTATTTGCCAAAAATTAACATTTCTTTTTGACAATTATTTTATCAAAAGTAGCTAAAATGGCCGGAAGGAAAAAGATAATTAAGAAACATGATGCAATGGCACCTTCAGATAATGTTGTACATATTTTAGAGGTTACTTGAGATGAGAATAAACCAACAATTAAAGTAACAATTGTTAAAATTGAACCACTTGTTAAAATGGTATGAAGAGATTTATTATAAGATATACTAATGGCGTCTTTAATATTGTGATGCTTTCTTTCTTCTAAATAATATGATGTATAAAGAATAGCATAATCTATTGTGGCTCCCATTAAAATACTTTGAACTATTAAAATAGATATAAAATATAAGGGCTCATGACTAAATGATAAAATACCCATTATTAAGAAAACTGATGCTTGAATAATTAAAACTAAAACTAAAGGAATAATAAATGATTTAAAAGTAAATAAAACAACAACAAAGATAAATATTATAGTTAAAATAGTAATTAAATTAAGCTCTTTATTAAAGTTATGATTCATTTCGTATGCCATAGTGGAATCACCAACTAAATAAGATTGATTGTCTATTTTTTTAATATCTTTATTAATATTTTCAATAAATTTATAAGTTTCATCGCCTTCATAAGGTAAATTAACATTTAAGACAATTCGACTATATTTATCACTTATCAATTTATCTTTAGCATCTTTAATACTCTTTTTAGAAGATATTATATCTTCTTTTTGATGCTCTGTTATATAATCATCAAAACGTTGATCATTTAAGATGACATTATTTAAATAATTTGAAAATTCTTCAATTGTCATATGATATTCTTGATAATCATAAACACTACCATAATAAATATATAATAAATCAATTAAATTTTTATCTAAATCATTAGCTAATGGTTTTAAAAGATTATATAATTCTTCCTTAGTATATTTTTTATTATTTAAAGAGTTATTTATAATTTCTAAGACTATCTCTAAATGCTTTTTAACATCTTGAGTAAATTTACTAGCATAATCTTTATTATTCATAACATTTTTATTTAAGAAATTAATAAATTCATTAAATGAAACATCAAGATTAATTTGATTAATATTTATATCATATAAAGAGTAAATTAAAGATACATCATTATAATTAAGGTTTAATATCTTAGCAAGATCTTTAGCATTGTAAGATATATTATTTATACTCGATGTAATAAGATTATTAATCATAGAGAGATTATTAACTGTATCTTCATTTAATTTACCATTTAATAATTCATCATTTTGATGAGTAATAATAAATGTAATAAATTCATGAAGACTTAATTTTAAATCAGAGCTTAAATACATGGCATAAATATTTTTAATACTATTTTCATCAATATTTAAATTACTACTTAAATCTTTATAAGTATAAGTGTTTTCATTAATTGAACTATTCATAAGAAAATAAACTTTTAATAAATCTTCATTATCGCTTAAATGATTATTTACAATGAAAGATGTAAATTCATACGGACTCATTAACTCTTTATTAGCTAAATAATAGATTTGATTAATTAAATTAAGATCAATATTAAATAATTGACTTATACTTAATGCATCTATAGGCGTTGTAATTAAATCTTTATTTGTAAAAGTATTTAAATTATTTAATAAATCAGTTGGCAGATTTAAATTATTATTTTTAATAAAAGTAACTAAATCATTTAATTTAATTTCATCTTTTATATCGTTTAAAGTTAAATAATATAAATAAATATTTTGAACTAAAGAGGCATCGGTATTAAGAAAATTTGCCATATCTATACTATTTAAAGAAGGATTACTTAAATAAGTATTAAGCATTGTTAATTTTTGATTATCTACTTTTCCATTTAGTTCTTTACTATTACTTACAAAAGTTATAAATTCTTTTAAAGTTAAAGTAAGATTATTATTTAAAGAATGATAATAGATTAAAAGATTACTAATATCTGTTTCTTCTAATTTAAGAACACTAGCTATTTCTTTTCCATTTCTTTTTTTATTTATCTCTTTACTACTAGCAAAATTAGATAAACGACTAATATCACTCTTCATTTCATCATCAATATTTTTATTCATATTAGCATTATTATAAACATTATTTTGCGTAAAATTTATAATATTGTCTAAGGTAATTTCATTATCTTCATCAGGATTATAATAATGATAATAAATGATTTTTAAAAGGTAATCAGAGACATCAATATCATTATCTAAATCGGCTAATTTTTGAGGAAGTTCTTCACTTGTTAGGGGTAAATTTAAAGTATTTGCATAGCATAAAACATCATCTATTTTTAAATTTTTTTCTATAGTTTTACAATAATTACTAAATTCATTTTCTTTACTACTTGGATAAATAACGGCCATTTCATTATTATTTAAAAATAACGATTCAATTTTATCAGTTCCTTTTTCTGTATAAGTATATGTTAAATTCCCTTTTAAAAAGAATGAAACAATTAGGACAACAACAAATAAGGCCGTAATAATATAATGATATTTAGAAGATAAATGAGCCATAAAATTTAATTTAATATTAGGGCTTTTCTTTTTGGTTTTATTAATCCATTTATCAAATAAAAGAATTAAACCCGGAAGAGAGGTAAAAATAACAAGTAAACTTAGCAAAACACCTTTAGCTAAAACAATTCCTAAATCTCGGCCAATGGTAAATTCCATAAAAACAAGAGCTAGAAGACCAACAATTGTAGTTATTGAACTAGATGAAATAGATTTAAAAGAATTGTATAAAGCTTTTTTCATTGCTTTGACTTTGTCTTTTTCTTCTTTTTTCTCTTCATGATAACGATTCATTAACATAATTGAGTAATCCATTGATAAAGCCATTTGTAAAATAGCGGCGATAGATTCCGTGATATTAGAAATACTTGGTAAAAAAATATTAGTTCCCATATTAATAGCGACAGCAATTAAAATACTAAATAAGAATAAAAATGGTTCAACATAAGAAGATGATGATATTATTAAGATTACCATCGCTGAACATACTGCAATTACAACAACATATAAAGGTAAGACATCTTTATTTTGATTAGATATAGTACCATATGTATCATAATCTGTTTTCTTAAAATAATTAGTAACAGTTTGATACAATTTTTTGGCTTCCTTAGAAGTATCTTTAACTTCTGATGTAATATTATAAGAAGTATAATCACCATTGATAGTATAATCTACATTATCTACATTTTCTAAATTAGATAAATAACTAATTACCTCTTCAGGATTATTACTATTTTTAACTATTACTTGTAAATTTGATGAATTACTATCATCAAAAGTATTTTCCATAATATCTAGACCAATTCTCGTTTCTGAGTTTTTATCTAAATACTTAGTCATATCATAATTAATATTTACTTTATGCACCAAAGCAAGGGAAATAATAGCTAAAATAATAAATAAGCTTAATAGTAAATATCTTATATTAATAATAAAATCAGTTATTTTTTTCATTTTATAGTCATCCTCCTAAACGAACAAAAAATATTATATTTCTTCTATTTAAAGATGTAAATAACAAAAACTTTGTTATTGTCAAAATTTTAACAAAATTATTTACATTGTCTAAAAAAATGCTATAATATAGGTTACAAAAGAAGGGATAAAAATGAAAGTTAAATGGAAAAATTCTTCCTCAAGAAAAACTAAAGATAAAATAAAAATGGCTTTTGCTTCTCTTTTAAAGGAAAAAGGAGAACTTAATAAAGTAACAGTCACGGATATAGTTAAAATTGCTGATATTACGAGAGCATCTTTTTACACACATTTTGACAATGTTTATGATATAGCTAAAGAACTTCAAAATGAAACTTTAGATATCCTTTATAATAATATTAAAGATAAAGGGGATATTAGAACTATTAATAACTATTTTGATGAAATAATTAGTTATTTAAAAGTAAATGAAGAAATATATACTATGATTTTAACGAGTGATGATCCTACTGTTTACACCCTACCTTTAAATAGAATTATTACCAAATCTCTAAAAGACATCCTAAATTCTTTTAATATTATTGATCTTGATTTAAAAATAACTTTATTTGTTGATGGTTGTATGGACATTGTAATTAAATATTTTCGCAAAGAAATAAATTATTCTTTAGATGAAATAAATATCTTTTTCCATAATACTTTTAAAATTCTCTTTTTACAAGAAAAAAACATATAAGAAATTCTTATATGCCCTAATTATCTTCTTTTTCCTTCTCTTACTATTTCCCCAAATTCATTAATATAACAACCTTCAGGAATATCTTTCATTAAATCAGTTTCAGGATTTAAATAAATTTTTTCCTTAGGTATTGATATTTGATCTAAATAAATCTCTTCATTAGGTAATGGTGTTGGATTTAAATAATTACCATCTTTAGGTGTTGGCGTTGGCTCTATATATTTTCCATCTTTCATATTATTGTCTCCTTTTCTTTATAAAATCATTATTTATATAGTATCTCATAAATTTTATTTTTTTCTAATTTTGCATTTATTTCTACTTTTAAATAATTAGAGGTATGACCAATACTAACATTATCATTTATTTCTTCAACTAAAACATCAACAACTTGACCTTTAAATTTACTTTCATATTCATTTTCTAAAAACTCAGATAAACGCAAAAGTTTATGAACTCTTTCTGTTTTCGCTTTTTCATCTACTTCTTTTAATCTAGAGGCAACAGTACCATCTCTTCTTGAATATGGAAAAACGTGAATTTTACTAAACTTAATTTTTTGACAAAATTCATAAGTACTTAGAAAATCTTCATCACTTTCTAAAGGAAAACCCACAATTACATCAGTTGAAATAGAAATATCGGGTCTAATTTCTCTAATGGCTTTGATTTTTTCTTCAAAATATTTTAAATCATATTTTCGCATCATTCTTTTTAGGGTATTATCACTACCCGCTTGCAAAGGAATATGTAAATGATTACAAAATTTAGGATTATTTTTAAGCATTTCCATAAATTTATCATCAAGTTCAGTTACCTCTACACTCGAAAGTCTAATTCTTTTTAAACCATCTATTTTGGATATTTCATTAATAACATCAACTAAAGTATGACCTTCATAATTATAAGATCCTGTATGAATACCAGTTAAAACTATTTCTAAATGATTGTTATTAACTAAATTCTTGACTTCCGTAATAATCTCATCAAAATCTTTACTACGACATTTACCTCTTGTAAATGGAATAATACAATAAGTACAGAAGTTATCACAACCATCTTCAATTTTAATAAATGCTCTAGTATGATCAAAATCATTTATTTCCATATTTTCAAAGGCTAAATCACGGTTTTTAGTATGCATTGTAAGAGGCTTTTTATTTTTTAAATATTCTTCTAATAAAGATAAGATTTTAGTTTTATAATTATTACCTACTAAAATATCAATATTTAATTTTTGATAAGCTTCAATATTATTTTGCACAGCACATCCAGTCACAATTAAAATAGAAGATGGATTATCTCTTCTTATTCTTCTTATATATTTTCGACATTTATTATCCGCAGTATTAGTAACAGTACATGTATTAACTATTACAATATCGGCCATATGATAATCATTTGTATAATCATAATTATTTTTAACAAATAATTCTTTTAAATAATTTGATTCATAACTATTTACTTTACAGCCAAAAGTTTCAATATAAAACTTCATAATTATCCCCCTAATTCAAAAGTTTATTTAGTTCTTTTAAAGCGTTTAAAAAAGCTTCCTCCTTTTCATAACTTATAACATGAACTTCTTTTATTTTATCCACTTCATCTTTATTAACTAAATCGTTTAAATTTACTTTTTTTATTGTTACATCATCCATTTTAATTTCTTTTTCATAATTAATCGCATAGCGATTTTGTTTTTTTAATAATTCATCATAACTAATAATCGCTTTTTCTTCTTGATCTTTTTCATATTCAGTAAAATTAATACGATTATTATTTTTATCTTCTTCTAATTTTTTAGTTAAACTTTTTAAATCTAGCAATTCAACATCCTCATCATTCTCTTCTTCCTCAGGTGTAACATCAATTAATTCGACAAGTTCATTTAATTCTTTATGATTATCATTATTATCATTATGAATATTATTTTTTTCATCAATTTTTGGATCTTTATTAATCATAATAAAGTATGCTAAAACCACCAAAAGAATTAAAAGTGTTATAATAGCTGAAAAAAAGATAATATCAACAATGGTTAAATATTGAAAAAATTTATAAATATCTTGGAGAAAATTCATCTTTTATCACCACATCTTCATTGTATCACTTAGATTTAATTAAAATAAAGTATCTAACAATATATTTACACATTTTTATACAAATGTTGACATTTATTATAGCATTTAATTTGACAATGTGCAACTTTATTTTTACGCATAAAAAAAGCCTTTTAAGGCTTTTCAGACTGTTGACAAAGTAAAATTTGTTAATGGTCTTTTTATTTTGAAAAAAATGTAATATAATTGAGATAGCGAGTTCACTTATTCTCGACAAATAAGTTATCATAA
>CANRLB010000037.1 GCA_947631365.1 uncultured Bacilli bacterium
TAATGTCACTCGTAATAATAACATGGAATAAAAGTTATTCATATGAAATGAATAATAGTATACCAGAAGAAAAAGAAATAGAAAGAAAAGAATTTGCTATATATTTAGAAAAAGAACAAGATAAATATGAAACAACAGAAACATATCCAAAGCAAGGATATTTATTAAATAAAGAAAAAACCAAATGTTATGAATATGGAAGTAATAAAGAAGTACCTGAAGCAGTAGAACAAAGCTTATCTAATGGAGTAATAGATGGAAGTATCATAGTAACAAGTCAAAAAAGTATTTATTGCAATATATATTTTGATAAAGAAGAAGATAAACCAGAAGTAAATACATTTACATTAACAGGAAGTAATGCAAGTGGAACAGTATTAAGTAACTCATCCAAATATACTCATACAACAAATGTAACATATGATGTTACATGGAGTAATGATGATGTAGCCCAAATATGTGTAAGTGAGAATAAAGACTGTAATAAATGGGAAGAAGTAGGAAGTAATAGTAAAACTAAAAATGGAACAATAACAGTATCAACAACTGAAGGAGCAAAGACAATCTATGTATATTTAAAAGATAAAGCAAATAATACATCAGAAATAGAAAAAAAGGAAACAATAACCTTAGATACTAATGCGCCATCAATAATATTCGGAGACCCAACAGTAACAGAGGATAGTATAGAAATAGGAGTAACAATAACAGATACAATAGGAGTACAGGAAGTAACATGTAAAGCAATAAAAGATACAAATGAGGTTACAGGTAATTATGAAAATAATAAATGTATATTTAGTGGATTAGAAGCAGGAACAGAATATACTATAGAGGTAACAGCTAAAGATAATTCAGGAAGAATATCTACTCAAACAACAAGTGCTACAACAGAAAAAGCAGGATTTTCACCACTAGAATTGTTAAATGACGAAAAAAAGCCACAAGGATTAAATACAGAGAAACAATTAGGAGATATGTACAGATTTGTTGGAGGATGTAATGCAAAAAATGGTGGATGCGATAATATAGTAGATAACTTCATTTGTTTTGGCTATGATGATTTATCAGATTGTGTAAAAGAAAATGAAGATGGAACAATAAATTTAGATAATGATTACATATACAGAATAATTGGTATAACACCTGAAGGACAAATGAAACTAATTAAAAATACAGCCATAAGAGAGGAAGATAATTATACATATAAGTGGAGGAGATCCAGAGGTGATGGGGATGATGTTGCAAATTGGATTCGTTCGAATATATATAAAAGATTAAATGGATTGTCAAATGGTACTACTCCAGGATATGATGGTGATACAAATTTATTCATAGATAGTGAAACAAGTAATGTACAATATTTAAAAACAGAAGGAGATACAACCTGGTATGACAAAATAGATAGTACTCATGAGTGGTTATATGGAGACATATATGGTAGTTATGCTAATCGAACAGCGGATGTTATTTATCAAATAGAGACAGGATCATTAGAAACTAAACAATCATATTATGTATCGAATAAAGCGTGGGATCCCGATGACAAAATAACAGCTGCTATTGGAATGATGTATCTCCACGATTTTTACTACTCATATGCTTCATCTGGAACTGATTCATCAACTACAAATTGTTATTATTCATCAGGGGGGTGTGGAAAAAGTTGGTTATTATTGTCGAATAGTGGGGTCTCAAACAGTGAAGAGTGGGTTTTAACGCGTGCCGGCTGGAACAAAGACGTGACTTTTTACGCGTATTATATTTATTCGACTGGTTCCATCAGTGACTGTATCCTGACTTATGGTCACGGGGTGCGTCCTGTATTTTACCTTAATTTGAACGTGGAAATTTCCAGAGGTAATGGTACTAGCTCTAATCCATACATAATATCAAATAACTAATCGAGAAGGAAAACTCGTTAAAACCTTCATAGACTTAATCCTGGAAGAGAGCAATCTCTTCTTTTTTGATAAATACTTGAAAAAAGAAATATAATATAATAAAATAAATTTAGGTGAAAAAAGATGTTAAAAGAATTTAAAGAATTTATTTCAAGAGGTAATGTTGTTGATCTTGCAGTTGGTGTTATTATCGGTGCTGCTTTTGGAAATATTGTTACAAGTTTAGTTAATAATATTTTTACTCCTCTTATTGGAATTATCCTTGGTGGGCAAAATTTTTCTAATTTAGCAATTACAATTGGTGAATCTAAAATAATGTATGGAGCTTTTATTCAATCAATAATAGATTTTCTAATTAATGCTATTTGTTTATTTGTCATTGTTAAGATTGTTAATACTTTAAATAATGATTTAAGAAAAATTGGTAAAAAACATAAAAAAGAAGAGGAAAAAGAAGAAGTAAAAGAAGAATTACCTCCTAAACCAGATGATATTAAACTACTTGAAGAAATAAGAGATCTATTAAAAAGCGAAAAGAAAGGGAAAAATAAATAATGTTAGCTAATATTTTATATTTAATTGGTGGTCTTGTAGTAGGAGTTATTCTTGGTTTTATAATATCGAGAATTGTAACTAAGAAATTTATGGCAAAGAATCCTCCAATTAATGAAAAAATGATTGAGACAATGATGAATAGTATGGGAAGAAAGCCTAGTCAAAAGCAAATTAATCAAGTTATGAGAGAAATGAATAGATTTAAATAAATCGTTAATGAAAGACAAGTAACTTATTTTTATTTAATAGAGAGTTAGTGTGTGGTGGAAACTAATAAATAAATATAGGTGAATCTCCTTTCAAGAGTATTTAATCAATACCGGTTAGTAACCGTTATAAACTAATAAGTAATATATTGGATGGTACCGCAGAATTGCTCCAAAAAGTAGTTTTGCGGTTTTATTTTTTAGAAAGAAGGAATTAAAATGATAGATATTAAATTAATAAGAGAAGAAAGAGAATTAGTTAAAGAAAATATTAAAAAGAAATTTCAAGATGAAAAATTACCTTTAGTTGATGAAGTGTATGAACTAGATATTAAATATCGAGATATTAAAAGTGAAGCTGATGAGCTTCGGAGTAAAAGAAATACTTTAAGTGACAGTATTGGTGCTCTTATGCGTGAAGGAAAAAAAGAGGAAGCCAATAAAATAAAAGCTGAAGTTAATACGATTAATAATAAAATAAAAGAGCATGAAGTAAAAGAAGAAGAATTACAAAGCGAAATTAAAAAAAGAATGCTTGTTATTCCGAATATTATTGATAAAAGTGTACCGATTGGTAAAGATGATACGGAAAATGTTGAAATTGAAAAATTTGGTGAACCAAATGTCCCTAATTACGAAATACCTTATCATGCTGATATTATTAATGCCTTTGGAGGGTTAGATAAAGAATCAGCTGGTAGAACTAGTGGTGAAGGCTTTTATTATTTAAAAGGTGATATTGCTAGACTTCACTCAAGTTTACTTGCTTATGCTCGTGATTTTATGATTGATAAAGGATTTACTTATTTTATTCCTCCTTTTATGATTAAAAGTGATGTGGTAACGGGAGTAATGTCATTTAAAGAAATGGAAGCTATGATGTATAAAATAGAAGGCGAAGATTTATATTTAATTGGAACTAGTGAACATTCTATGATGGGTAGATTTATTGGCCAAATGCTAAAAGAAGAAGATTTGCCTTTAACATTAACAAGTTATTCGCCATGCTTTAGAAAAGAAGGGGGCTCACATGGTTTGGAAGAAAGAGGCCTTTATCGTGTTCATCAATTTGAAAAACAAGAAATGGTTGTGTTATGTAAAATGGAAGATGGCATGGATTGGTATGATAAAATGTGGCATTATACCGTTGAATTTTTTAGAAGCCTAGATATTCCTGTAAGAGCTTTAGAATGTTGTAGTGGCGATTTAGCAGATTTAAAAGTAAAATCTTGTGATGTTGAAGCTTGGAGTCCACGTCAAAAAAAATATTTTGAAGTAGGAAGTTGTTCTATTTTAGGTGATGCTCAAACTAGAAGATTAGGAATTCGTTATAAAAGTGAAGAAGGAACTAAATATTTGTGTTCTTTAAATAATACTGTTGTAGCAACCCCAAGAGGTTTAATTGCTTTAATAGAAAATAATTATAATGAAGATGGAAGTGTCAATATTCCAAAAGTATTACAACCATATATGGGTGGTAAGACAAAAATAGAGATTTAATTTAGAAAGTAGCTTTATAAAGCTTCTTTTTTATGTCGAAAAAATAGAAGTTTTGATAACATTTGTCGAAAGCCTTGCTATTCAAAGTAATAAAGTTTATTATCAACACTTGAAAGCGGGTTTTGGAAAAATATTTTTTGTTTATTATACTTCTATTTCATACAACCAAATTTTAAAAATCCCTTAAAAAAACATATCCTAAGACATATTGTCATGCTTTTATTAATACTTATATAAACTCCATCCAAGACCTGCTTTCAAATTTTAAGTATTTATGATAGAATAAATGACGGAGTTGATGGATATGCATTTACCAGATTTAGATATTGCTAAAAAAAGAGATAAAAAAGAAAATAATTATATAGAATTAAAAGAAAATTATAAACCTGTTTTAAAAGGTAAAAAATATTTTTTAAGAACTTATGGATGTCAAATGAATGTTCATGATAGTGAAGCTTTAAGAAATTATTTAGAGGCATTAGGATTAGAAAATACAGATTTAGTTTCTAATGCCGATGTTATTGTTTTAAATACTTGTGCAATTAGAGAAAATGCTAAAGATAAAGTTACTGGTTTTTTAGGAAAATGTCATTATTTAAAGAAAAAAAATCCTAATTTAAAGATTGTTTTTGCTGGTTGCATGAGCGAACAACCTAATGTTATAAATGAAATAAAAAGTAAACACTCCTATATTGATATTGTAATTGGTACTCATAATCTTTATGATTTACCTAAATTGCTTTTAGAAAATTTTAATAAGCAAACAATTGAGGTTTATTCTGAGTCTGATGAAGTTATTGAAGGAATGCATTATAATCGTGATTCCCAATATACTGCTTGGGTTAATATTATGTATGGTTGTGATAAATTTTGTACATATTGTATAGTTCCTTATACAAGAGGAAAAGAGAGAAGTAGAAAATTAGAAAAAATTGTTGAAGAAGTAAAGAGGCTAAAAGAAAATGGCTATAAAGAAGTTACTCTCCTAGGTCAAAATGTTAATGCTTATGGACATGATATTGGTGAAACTTTTAGCCATTTACTTGAATGTGTTGCTAAAACTAATATTGAAAGAATTCGTTTTGTTACTAGTCATCCTTGGAATTTTACTGATGAAATGATTAATATAATTGCTAAATATAAAAATATTATGCCTTATATTCATTTGCCTATTCAATCAGGTAGCAATGAAATTTTAAAAAGAATGAATCGTCGTTATACTAGGGAAGAGTATTTTGAATTATTTACAAAAATGAAAGAAAAAATTCCTAACGTTTCTATTACAACCGATATTATAGTTGGTTTTCCAAATGAAAGTGAAGAAGATTTTCAAGATACTTTAGATATGGTTAAAAAGTGTCAATTTGATGGAGCTTATACATTTATTTATTCACCTCGAGAGGGAACCCCAGCAGCTAAAATGACAGACAATACTAAAATGGCTGTCAAAGAGGAAAGATTACATAGATTAAATGAATTAGTTAATTATTATTCCAATCAAAGTAATCAAAAATTACTAGGAAAGGTAGTTGAAGTCTTAATTCTTGGCAATTCTGAAAAAGATAATAGCAAAGTATATGGTTATACTGATACAATGAAATTAGTAAATGTAAGTGGCCCGAAAGAAATTATTGGTCAAATTGTGCCAGTTTTAATTACCGATGCTAAAAGCTTTAGCTTAGATGGCGATTATCTTAAAGAAAAAGTCAAAAATTAATAATATATTTAAATTTATTGTAAATTTACAAAAATTTACAATAAAGGTTACAGTTTGCCATAAAATTTATAATATAGTATAATAATGTTACTTGGGAGAGTGAATTTTTTGAATAAACTAAAAAAAATTTGGCAAGAAAATAAAGTCCTTTTTGTTTTAGGGTTAATATTAATAGTTTGTCTTATTATTATTGGCATTATTGCTATTAAATCATTTTATTCATCATGTGATGATGCCTATTGTAATCGAAGAGTAGAAGAACTTAGAGAAAATTTACCTAGTGAAATTAAAAATAAATTGAAAGAAAATAAAGATATTATTTCTTCATCAGTAACAGTTAAAAATGCCATTGTATATATTAGTGCGACATTTAATGATGCCACTAAATTAGATAATGCCAAAAAAGCAATGGAGGTTATTATTCCGTTATTTTCTGAAGAAGAATTACTTATATATGATTTAGATTTAACAATTAAAACTGAAGATATTAATAAAGGTTTTATTTTAAAAGGTGCAAGAAATACGAATGGTAATGGCACAATTATTTGGAGTAATAAAACGGAAAGTAGTGAAAAAGAATAATGAAAAAGAAAAAAATATTTATCTCAATATTCTTAACCCTTATTTTATTAATTATATGGGGTATTTTTCTTTATCGTGTTCTTTCTAATGAAAATAAATTAACAAGTGAAGAAAGAACATGGATTAATGATAATATAAATAATGTTCAAAATGTTTATGTTGTTAAAGATGAAAATATTTTTAGTAAAGATGGTAATGGTATTTTTAATACATTTTTGAATGATTTTGAAGAAGAGTATAAAATTGAAATAAATCCCATTAATTTTGAAGGCAACATTGATAATGGAACTATTAAATTTAATTATACTAAACAAGTTTCCGATAATGAGAGTGTTTTTTACACTGATCATTATGTTTTAGTTAGCAAAAGTTATGAAATACTAAATAGTGATGATTTAAATGGTAAAAATGTTGGCATTTTAACAGATGATCTTGAATATGTAAAAAGTTATTTAAAAGATTATAATATTACTTATAATACTTTTGATGATATTGATAAATTAATAACGGGGGTAAAAACAGATATTAATTATATTATTATTCCGAGAATAAAATTTATTGATCAAATATTAAAAAATAATTTAGAAATAGTTTATCATTTTAGTGATATAAAAGCTTATTATTCTTTTTTGCCTGATAATAGTATTTTTAGTAGCATTTTAACTAAATATTTTTCTAAATGGCAAAATAATATTGAATCTTTATTAAAAGAACAAGAATTTAAAATATTTACAGATTATTTAAATATAAGTGCTACTGAGGTAGATCGTCTTCGTAGTATTGATTATCGTTATGGCTTTGTCAATAATTCTCCTTATGAAGTTATTATGGGGGGTAATTATGGGGGAATAATTGCTACCTATCTACAAGAATTTAGTACCTTTTCCGGAGCTTACTTTGATATAACTAAATATGGTAATAATGAAAAATTAGTTAAAGCTATTAATAGAAATAAAGTTGATATATATTTTGATTTTGATAATAGTATTTCTTCTGATTTTAATAAAACTGAAAATGGTATTACTAGTAGTTTATCTATAATAACTAATAGAGATAATAATAAAATATTTAATTCTATTTATAGTCTTCAAGGAGAAAGTGTTTATGTTCTTAAAAATAGTAATTTATTAAATTATTTAACTAATATCGGTAATATTGATATTCATACTTATAATAACAATAAAGAATTATTTAAATTGAATAAAGAAAACGCTATTATAGTGATGGATACTTATATTTTTAATTATTATCAAGATAAAAAACTTAATAATTATGTAAGTAAATATGATACTTTAATAAATAATAATTATAGTTTTAAAATAAAAAGTGAATATGATGTTTTAACTAAGTTATTAAATAAATATATTAATTATTTAGATCCTTTAGTAACAATTAATAAAGGTCTTAATAATCATTTAGAAACAATTAAAAATGGTGGTTTTTTAAATACTATTGCTAAATATTTTATATTATCTATTTTATTAATTATTTTAATTGGTTTTATTGTTTATAAGAAATCTAAGAAAATAAGAATTGCTAGACGTCTTAAAAAAGATGATAAAATTCGTTTTATAGATGAACTTACATTACTTAAAAATCGAGCTTATTTAAGTGATTTTATGAAAACTTGGAGTAATAATACTATCTATCCTCAAGCAATTATTGTTGTTGATTTAAATAAATTACAAGAAATAAATGATAAATATGGTGTTAAAGAGGGAGATAAACAAATTCAAGGAGCAGCGAATGCTTTAATTAAAACACAACTTGATAATAGTGAACTTATTCGTAGTGATGGTAATGAATTTGTTGTTTATACAATTGGTTATAATCAAAAACAAATAATTAATTATATTCATAAATTAAATAAAGAATTAAAAAAATTGCCATATGATTATGGAGCTGAATTTGGTTATAGTTTTATTGAAAATAATTTGAAAACAATTGAAGATGCTTTAACGGAAGCAATTGAAGATATGAAGAAGAAAAAAGTGAGTGGGCCAAGTGAAAAAAAGAATTAAAAATGCCAAATTAAAGATTAAAGATTTTTTTCATAATATTATTAAAGTTCTTAGAAGACCAGATATGGTTATTCTTCCTGGAAATTTATCTTTTTTCTTTGTTCTAGCTATTATTCCATCTTTAAGTTTAATAAGTTATGGAGCATCTATCCTCAATTTATCAGTTGATTTTCTCTATAATTTTCTAGCTAATTCATTTACTAAAGAAATAGCTAATATTGTTTTGGGGGTTAATTTAAGTTATCAAGTAGGTATTCACTTTTTTATTACGGTTGCGATTGGATTTTATGTTGCAAGTAATGGTGCTGATTCGATTATTACTACTAGTAATAAAATTTATGGTATTGAAAATCGTTCTTGGTTAAAAAGAAGAATAAAAGCATTAGGGATGAGTTTTTTAATCGTTATTTTATTTATCTTTATGTTAATTGTTCCCGTCTTTGGTAATACAATTATTACTTTAATTAAAGAAGTTAATTTAAATGTTGATATATCTAATCAAATAATTGCTATTTTTAATCTTTTAAAAGGACCTATAACTTGGTTAATTATCTTTGTAATTATTAAAATTATTTATAAAGTTGCTCCCGATAAAAAACCTAAACAAAGAGTAATAAATTACGGAGCTATTTTTACTACAGTTGGATTTATTTTAGGAACTAAAATATTTTCTTTATATGTAACCCATTATGCTTCATATAGTGCTTTATATGGTGGATTAGCTAGTATAGTTGTTTTAATGATTTGGATTTATTTTTTAAGTTATATCTTTGTTGTTGGGATGGCTTTAAATAGTCAAAAAGATGATGATAATTTGTCAAAAACTGGTACTATAAATTAGATAAATTTGCTAAAAATAAAAATATGTACACAGGTATTACTTAGTACATATTTTTATTTTTGATATCAATCTAGTATTTTTTACTAACGATATTGAAAAGTAATACTTAAAAGGAAGACTGTAAAGTTTCCTTTTTTTAATATTTTAATAAAAAATTAATGAAATAAAAAAAGATTAATGATATACTTATAAGAGAGAGTGTGAAGAAATGAAAAAAATTAATTTATTTTTTATTTATTTAATAAGTTTTATCTTTATGGAATTTTTATTTCGTTTTTTACTTTATGAACATATTTTTAGATTATCTAATATTAATATGATTTTATTTATAATTCCTTTTAGCTTAATATTAAGTATTCTCACATGTTTATTTAAAAATGAAAAAACTAATCGGATTATTTTTATGGTTATATTAGGAGTATTTACTATTTGGTTTAGTGCTGAGTATGTAATAAGAGATTATTTTGGTTGTTATATCTCTTGGGGAGCATTTAAAGTAGCTGATCAAGTTGCTGAATTTGCTTCAAAAGGGGTTATTGAAACTTTAAGAAGAATTCCGGGGATTATAGCTTTCTTTATACCTTTTATTTTAACTACAATATTTCATAAGAAAATTAATTTCCGCCGGTTTAAGTGGCAAAAAAGTTGTCTTGTCTTATTATTTGCATTAATTACTTTTGGTATTTATCTTTTAGGTTTAAATATTAATAAAAGTGCTAATTTTTCACCATATACTTTATATCATGACATTAATGATGTTAATGCAAATATGGAAACTCTTGGTGTTTTTAATTCTTTCTTCCTTGATACTACAAGAACTATTTTTGGCTTTGAACAAAAGATTGACACTAATGTTAATAATCCATTAAATAAAGAAGATGGCAATACCCCAAAAGAGTATGGCTATAATAACTTAGATATTGATTTTGATAGTTTAATAGCTAGTGAAACTAATAGTACCATTAAAAGTATGCATGAATATTTTAAAAATGATTTAGGTACTAAACAAAATGAATACACAGGTATTTT
>CANRLB010000038.1 GCA_947631365.1 uncultured Bacilli bacterium
TGGGAACACCACGCCCATTATCAGCAATAGTAATTGAACCATCTTTATGTAAGACAATCTTAATATAATTACCATATCCATTTATTATTTCATCAATACCATTATCAACAATTTCCCATACTAAATGATGTAGGCCCCTTTTATCAGTTGAGCCAATATACATACCAGGACGTTTTCTAACCGCCTCTAAACCTTCTAATATTTTAATAGATGATTCATCATATTTTGCCATATCTATTTTCACCATCTTCATTTTATCATAGGCTTGCAAGTTATTTCAACTTTACCTGGACAATTTTTGACGCAAACCATAAAAAAACAAACTATTTAAAGTTTGCTATTATTTATGATACCGTACAACTTGTAGTTGTAACTGTTATGGTAACTGAAATATTTTTGCCTGCCATCGCACTTTGATCAGTACCTTCGATAGAACCATTACTACCTAAACTTGCATTTTGAAAATAAACATTTCCAACAAGACTTTTGCTATTACTTCCGTTTTCTCCTTTTAAAGTATAACTAAAATTTTTGCTCACAGTTCCCGAAGTTTTTAAGGTAGATAAATCAAGTGGCGATGTTAAATCTGTAATAGTAATACCATTAGAATTTTGTAATTCAAAATACAAGCTATTGCCAGCTAATACGTTTTTTATATCTCCATTAAGTGTAATAGTTAAAGTGCCGGTGCAACTATAACTATATTTAGTATCTCCCCCGTTAACAGTCATTGTTGCCAAAGTTATATTTGGAGCAGTTTCTTTAGAACTTGTATCACTACTAGTATTTTCAACAGCATAATATTTTTTGCCTTGATTTGCTAAAGTCATTTGTTTAGCTGATACATTTAACGTTAAAGTTTTAGATCCTGTAGTACCAACTAATCCAATGTTAGGAGTGAAAACATTAATATTAGTAGTTGCTGAAGTATTTTCACCTACAACTGAAAAATAAGCATATGAAGCTCCTACTACCGCCGCTAATAATACCGCAATTGCAATTACTGATAATACTATTGATCCTTTTTTAAGCATTATATTTCCCTCCTCATAAGAAAAAACAAATACTTTATCCTTATCTAAATTTTATAACATTTATTATATCAAAGTCAATTATGACTTTGATTGTTTTTCTTATTTTACACAATTTTTATTAATAAATACCTAATTTAATTTACTATTATCTTTAATTTTTATTATGTCTTTTATTGGCATCTCTGTTATACGAGATACTTCTTCAATTGATATTCCATTTTCTAGCATTTTCTTAGCAACATAAATTCTTCCTTCAGCACGCCCTTCAATTCGCCCTTCATCTCTTAATTCATCACACCATATTTTAAAGTTTTCTTCTGATGATGTTTGATTCCACTCTTTTAAAAATCTTATTGCATCTTCCATATATTCATCTCCTTTTGCAATTTTTTCTATTTCTTTCACACTATCACTTCCTATTATTCTTAAATATCTTATAAATCTACTTTCATCTTTTTTAAAAGGAATTTCTTTAACTTTATCATATCTTACTAAATACATAACTATATTATCATTTATCTCTTTATTAGTTACTTTATTTTTTATACTATATCCATTTACTATTTCTAAATTTTCTTTCTTATAATTTCCTTTTATTAAATTTAGACTTATAACTTTTTGATATTTTTGAGATTTTATACCCCTTTTTTGATTACTATATAACCTACAAAGATATCCTAAACTTTTATTATAATCTCTCGTTCTAAATCTATCTTTATACATTTCTAATGAAATTATTGTATTTTCTTCAATAAGAAGTAAATCACCATAATAAGCTCGATATTTTTTATTATCAGAAGTTATATAAGCTTGTGGTTCTATTTCAATTAACATATTAATATTACCATCTTTACCTATATAATCTAAAAATGATTTAATAAAATCTTCTAAAATTTCTTTATGGGAGAATACATGTTTAAAAGCTCGATCATCTGTAAGTAAGCTAAACACCGTTGACATAGGACTCCTTTCTAAAAGGGAATTATTTTTCTCCCTCTAATAATATATATTGCGTTTTTTCTTCAATTTCCTTTTAATTTTTAAAAATATTTTTATAAATTTACATTTTTGATTACCAAATCTCTATAGATTTTGCAATAAAAAGCAAAAAAAGAAGCATAATTTGCCTCTTTACTAAATATATATTTAATACATTATCAATACTATAAATTTTTTACAATCTTTTTGAAAAGTTTTCATCATTATACCTTATAAATTTTATAATAAAGTCTTTAAAAAATATGCCTAATTTTAGTTAAAGAAAAAAGTATTCCTATTAAAATTATCAAATATTCAAAAAATATTAGTGTATAACATAAAAAACGAGCTCTCGCCATTACATGGGGTTGCTCGTTTACCATCGCTTGAGACATATTAATCAGTCTTTGGTGAAGTTGTTTCACAACCAGACACTGTAGTTGTAAGTTGTATCGTTAAACTTTTATCAGCAAGATAGTTTTGAGGTTTAGCGTTAGAATTTAATAACCAAATTTGAGCCTTAATAGCTTTATTAGCATTATTGGTTAAATCAAAAGTTCCTGTGCCAGTAAATGTTACAGTGCCAGTTTTATTGTCATCCCCTTCACCATTATAAGTTACTTTAGTCACTCCATCACTTTTAAAATCAAAAGAGCTCACACCATCAAATCCAGAATATCCATCTGCACTTAAAGTGATAAAAAGATCTCCTGTTTGCAAATGACCAGTCATTGTTCCACTTAAATCAGCTCGTACACTAATTTGACATTTAACTGTATCGCCATTGTCAGCTCCAGTTAAATTAACTTTAGCTATTTCAATATCTTTTGGATCTTTAGAATACACACCACCAGTAGTTATATCTTCGCTTTTCTCAGTAGATTTAATAACATAATATTTTACATCTGATCCTGCAGCTTTCATATCTTCTGCAGTTAAAGTTAGTACATAAGGTCCTTCATTTTTAGTAACATTAACTGCACCTATTTTACCAGTACTAGCATTTACATCAGTCGTTGCGTTTTGAGTACCAGCAACACTAAAGTATGCAAATGTAGCACCTACTACTGCAACTAATAATGTAGCAACTGCAATAACTGTTAATAACATTGTATTTTTCTTATCCATGTTAAAAAATTTCCCTCCCTCCTATTTTAATAATATTTCCGAAATACTATTATATTTCTATACTAATCATACAAAATTATTGGGTAAGTGTCAATAAAATAAGTATCTTTTTTTTATATAAATTATTACAAAAGTTGACAATTACTATTATTAAACAACTAAAAATAGCATTTTTAAATATATGTAAAATAAATGTTTACCATAATAAAAATGATGAAATTAATCATCACTTTTATTTTTAAATTGTAATATTATTGGAGTTCCCACTAAATCAAATGCTTCTCTTAATTTATTTTCTAAATATCTTTCATAACTAAAATGGACTAAATTTTTATTATTAACATTAAAAGTAATTTTAGGTGGTCTACTATCAGTTTGATGAGTAAAATAAATTTTTAATCTTTTACCCTTATATGATGGTGGTTCATGAAGTGATACGGCTTCCATAATTACATCATTAAGTAAACTTGTTTTAATCTCTTTTCTATTATTCTCATATGCTTTAATTACTTCTGGCATTAAAGTATTTAATCTTTTCTTCGTTTTAGCTGATGTAAAAACAAAATTAATATATGGTACAAAATTAAAATAAACTTCTAATTCTTTTTTCCATCTTTTAATATCTTCATTGGGATCTTCTACCGTATCCCATTTATTAACACATATAACTATACCCTTACCTGCTTCAATACAATAAGATAAAATATGTTTATCATGTTCAATAATTCCTGTACTAGCATCAATAACTAAAACACATACATCACTTCTATCAATTGCTTTCATGCTTCGCATTAAACTATATTTTTCAAGGGTCTCATAAATTCTGCCTTTTTTTCTCATCCCTGCTGTATCAATTACAATATAATCTTTTTTATTATAAGTAAATCTAGTATCAATGGCATCTCTTGTTGTACCAGCAACATCACTAACTATTACTCTACTTTCATTAAGTAAAGCATTTATTAAAGAACTTTTACCAACATTAGGTCTTCCCACAAAACAAAATTTTAAAATATTTTCATTTGTTTCCTCTTCTTCATTTATATCACTTGTTAAATAATCAAGTAATTCATTAAAACCTAAATTATGTTCAGCAGATACTCCCATTACCTTTGAAAATCCTAATTCATAATAATTATAAATATTATTACTTCTTTTATCATTATCAATTTTATTTACTAAAACAATAACTTCTTTATTACTTTTTTTAAGCATATTACGAATTTTTTTATCGGCCTCAGTTAAATCTTCAAGGCCATCAACCACAAAAAGAATAGTATCAGCTTCAAAAATAGCTATCTCTGCTTGCATAATAATATCTTCATCAAAATTATCATGACTACCATGAATACCACCAGTATCAATTAAATTAAATTTCTTACCATTATAAGATACAATCCCATATATTCTATCTCTAGTTACCCCTGGTGTATCTGAAATAATGGCTTTTTTTTCTTTAATTAAACGATTAAAAATACTACTTTTACCAACATTAGGTTTTCCAATTAAACAAACACTTTTCATAATATCCCCCTAACTACAAGATAAATTATTATCTTGATTTATTATCGAATAAATTTTATCATTTTTAAAATAAATAATAATATCTAAATTATCTAAATATTTATTATCATTACTAGGATCTAAAATACATATATAACTATCAAATTCACAATTATTATCACTTTCTATATAATCATCTACTAAATCATGAACTTTAATATTTAAACATTGATAATTATTATATAATTTATTACTATTTTTAATTAAATCTATTCTATCTTCTCCATATAATATAGCTTTTTCATTAATATAATCTAATTTTCTTTTTAACATATTATTTTTAATTAATTTATTAATATTAGTAAAAGAAGGCACTGAAATTGCTAAAATAAGAGAAATTAAAGAAATAACTGCTAATAACTCAATTAAAGTAAAGCCCTTTTTATTCATATAATCCTCTATTTATTTAAATAACTACTAATAATATCTAATACTTCATTACGCCCTTTTTTAGTAATAGTAGACCAAGGAATAAAAGTATCTTCTTCTTTTAAATTAAAAGCATTTTTAATTAATTTATCTTGTTTAACTCGCCCATTTTTTGTAACTTTATCATATTTAGTAGCCACAATAGTTATATTTAAATTATAATATTTTAAAAAATTATACATTAAAATATCATCTTCTGTAGGTTTATGACGATAATCTACTAATAAAAAAACATGACTTAAATTTTTTCGTGTTTTTAAATAGTCTTCAATCATTAAACCAAATTTCTTTTGTGTTTCTTTGGCTACACTGGCATATCCATAACCAGGAACATCAACTAAATAAAAATTATCATTAACTAAATAAAAATTTAATGTTTGCGTTTTACCTGGTTTAGATGAAGTTCTAGCAAAGTTTTTTCTTTCAATTAAAGTATTAATAAAACTACTTTTACCAACATTACTTCTCCCTAAAAGTAAAAATTCATTTAAATTATCTATTGGATATTGACTAACACGAATAGCAATAATAGGTTCTTTAACAGAATCAATTTGCATAAAAAATCACCAATTAAATTATATATTAAATTAATATTATTTGCAAATCATTAATCATATAAAAAACAACCAGATAATTCTGATTGTTATTCAACAGTAACTGATTTAGCTAAATTTCTTGGTTTATCAATATCACAGCCTCTAAGTTTAGCTACTTCATAACTAATTAATTGTAAAGGTATAACAGAAAGAATTGGCATAACTAAATTATGAGCTTTAGGTAATAAAATTAATTGATCATAAAAATCATCATGACATTCTTCATTAGTTATATAAATTATATAAGCTCCCCTTGCTTTAACTTCTTTTAAATTACTAATTGTTTTAGAAGCAATATCTTTATTAGTACAAATTCCTATTACGGGAGTTCCCTTAGTTATTAAAGAAATAGTACCATGTTTAAGTTCACCTGCTTGAAATGCTACACTGTTAATATAAGAGGTTTCTTTTAATTTTAAACTTCCTTCTAAACATAAAGCATAATCTATAAGTCTTCCGATAAAGAAAGTATCATTGCATTTATAAATTGCTTTAGCATATTCTAAATAATCTTTAGAAAGTAATTCCTTAATCTTATTTTCTAATCCTTTAAATTCTTTTAATAATTCATATTTTCTAGATAATTTAACTGTAAGCAAAGCCATTAAAGTTGTTTGAGCAAGAAATGCTTTTGTTGTTGCAACAGCAATCTCTGGCCCAGCTTTAACATATAAAGTATATTTAGCTTCTCTGGCAATTGATGATAAAACAACATTAACAATGGCAAGCGTATCAATACCATCATTTTTAGCTTTTCTTAAAGCTTCTAGAGAATCAGCAGTTTCTCCTGATTGACTTATAATAATAACTAAAGTATCTTGATTATAAAAATTCTTTTTATAACGATATTCTGATGCTACTTCCACGTATGTGGGAATCATTGCATATTCTTCTAGTAATGACTTAGCAATACAACCTACATAATAAGCACTACCACAAGCTACAATATGAATATTTTTATATTTTTTAAAATCAGGCATTGTCTCTTTAAAATTATCTTTATCAACATAATAATTAAAAGTATCTAAAAAGACTTTTTCTTCTTCATGAATTTCTTTTAACATATAGTGAGGATAGCCATTAAGCATCGCATCATCACAAGATCCTTCAAAAGTTTTAATCTCTTTTTTAATTTCTTTTAAATTAAAGTCAAAAACTTGATAACTATTATTACTTATTTTAGCAATTTCATCTTTTTCTAATAAAATATACTTATTAGTATAATTTAAGATAGCTGGAACATCACTAGCAATAAACATGCCATCATTAGATAAAGCAATAATTAAAGGGCTTCCTCTTCTAACAGCATAAATATTTTCTTTATCATCATCACAAATAATACCTAAAGCAAAACTACCTTCTAATTTTTCTAAGACTTTTTTAATTGTTTTTAAGATATCTTTTTCATCCTTATAATAATAATCTAGTAAAGCAGGAATTACTTCCGTATCAGTTGTCGATAAAAATTTAACTCCCTTCTTCTTTAACTCTTCTTTTATTTCTAAATAATTTTCAATTATTCCATTATGAACAACAGTAAACCTACCAACTTGATGAGGGTGAGAATTACTAACACTAGGTTCTCCATGCGTTGCCCATCTAGTATGCCCAATAGCCATATAAGATGGTATATCTAAATCAATTAATTTTTCTAGGGAACTAATTCTTCCCACTTCTTTTGCAATATTTATTTTATTATCTAATAAATATGCTACCCCAGCTGAATCATATCCCCGATATTCTAAAAATTTAAGGCCATTTAAAACAATTGGCAAAGCTTCCTTTTTACCAACATAGCCTACTATTCCACACAAAAAAATACATCCTTTCAAATTAAGTATTGATATATTATTTGTTACAATTTATTTTGCTTTTTCTAATATATCTAACGAATAACTTATATCCGTGATAGCACCCGCTGATTAATCGATAACTATCAACCTCGTCAACCATCAAAGGCCCTTGCGCTAACAATAAAAAATACAACCTTTCTATATTATTGCTTTAATAAATTATATCATTATATAATAATTTATGCAAAAAAAGAAAAGATTATCTTTTTTTTCTTTCCTTTTTTATTGTTGCAAATTCTAAATAAGTTTTTTTACTTGGATCTTGAAAACATAAATTAGCTAAATTATCATATAAAGAAATAGTTAGGCCATCCATTGTTTGAATAGTAAATAAATCACGAGCTTCCCAAATAAATTCTTTTAACTGAGGACAATAAACACTAATACTTTCAACAATTGGTTTAATCTCCATAATTCCTGCTTTTTGCCAAATAGATGTCCCAAGTGAATAGTCATGATGTTCTAAAGGTATTAAAACTTTCTTATCTTCAAATTCACATTCGGCTATCTCTTCATAGCTATTATTTTCTCCTTTATTTATAATTATTTTGGCCTTTTTACTATTACTTAAATAATTAATTTTAATTCCATTCCAAATATCATATTCTAATTTTTCATAAGAAGGAAAATGTTTTATAATAGAAAAAATACCATTTATATCAAAATAATTAAAATTAATTCTAAACAAAGAAGATGCATCATTAAAAGCCTCTAAAGAAGCTGAGAAACCATCATAAATTTGACTCAAAGATTTACTAAATTTAATATTACCTATTAATTTATTATATAAATCATCATTATTAAATAATAAAATATATGATAGTAAAGAAGTATGAGGTGAATAATTACCAATTACTTTTCCTAAATTAGTAAATAATTCTATTTTTAAATTATCCAAATCATATAATAATTCATTATTTATATTTTCAACATCAACCATAATATAACCAATACAATTATTATTTTCGTTATAAAAAATTATTTTTCTTTTATCAGACGTAACAACATATTGATAATTAGCAATTTTAATATTAAAAATGCTTGCAAATAAAGTCATTTTATTAATTATATCTTCTTTTATAAAAAAATTTTCTATATTTTTTTCCATACCCAAATACTCCCTAATGTTATTAATTATTTTATTTTATAGCGTACCGAAAGTCAAGAAAAAAGTTGCTATATTGCAACTTAATATGCTTAATTTATGATAATGTCTTAAGTGTTAACTTTGGAAAATGTCCCAAGTTAATATATAATATGTCACTGAGGTGACACAATGAGAAAGGTAGAATTAAGAATGAATGAACAAGAAAAATATGATGTTATCAAAGAACTAGTTGATCATAATGGTAACAAAAATAGAGCTAGTCAAAAGCTCGGTATATCAAGAAGACAAATTAATCGTCTTATTATTATTTATAAGGAGAAAGGCAAATCTGGATTTGTACATGGTAATCGCTCCAGAAAACCAGCAAGTACATTAGATAAGTCGATCTCCGAAGATATTATACTACTTTATAAGAATAAATACTATGATTTTAATTTTAATCATTTTAAAGAATTTTTAGAAGAAAAAGAAAATATTAAAGTTTCTTACGATTTTATCTATAAAACTTTAATGAAAGAAGGTATATTATCCCCGAAAGCTAGAAAGAAAACAAAAAGGCAATTTGCTAAACAAAAATTACTCCAAGAAAAGAAAATCAATTTAGCAATGAGTGAAGAACAAATAACTGAAATAGTTAATCATGAAGTTGCTTTAGAAGATTCTCATCCAAGATTAGAAAAGCCTAAATATTTTGGTGAAATTATTGAACAAGATGGTTCTATTCATCTGTGGTTTGGTAGTATTAAAACCTGTTTGCATTTAGCAATTGACAAAGCTACCTCTACTATTGTCGGTGCTTGGTTTGATTATCAAGAAACTTTAAATGGTTATTATCACGTTCTATATCAAATATTAATTAATTATGGTATTCCTTATAAATTCTTTACTGATAATAGAACTGTATTTAATTATTTGTCTTTAAATCTTAACAAAAGAACTAGCGAAAAGGACGTTTTAACCCAATATGGTTATGCTTGTAAACAACTAGGTATTGCTTTAGAAACTTCTTCTGTTTCTCAAGCTAAAGGTTTAATTGAAAGAACAAATGGTACTTTTCAAGGCAGATTAGTCCAAGAATTAAGACTTAATAATATTACTTCTATTGATGAAGCCAATAAATATCTTATTGAAATATTTGTTCCAAATTTTAATAAAAAATTTGCTTTAGATTATAAAAAATTTCCTACTGTATTTGAATCATCACCATCTTTAGAAAGAATTAACTATACACTTGCTATTTTAACTCCTAGAAAAATTGATAATGGTAATGCCATTAAATTTAATAAAGAATATTATCAACCATATTTAGACAATGAATTAAAATGTTTTTTACCTAAAACTGAATGTTTAGTTATTAAAGCCTTTAATGGTGATCTCCTTGTTAC
>CANRLB010000039.1 GCA_947631365.1 uncultured Bacilli bacterium
TTAAGTTCTTCTGCTTCCAAGATTAATGGTTCATATTCTTTCATGGTTGATAAAATATTTTGATATTCTCTTTTATAATAGTTTACTAATTCATCATTATTAAATTCTTTTCTTTTGGGTATTTTAATTATATCAACTGGGCGGACTAATTCTTTATTAGTATTTATTTTATGACGTTTAAATATATTTTTTATTATCTCAAATAAATTCATAATTAATCTCCCCTGAAAAAGTAATACTTATTATATCATCAATTTCTTAAAATAAAAAGACAAATACATGCGAAATCTCTAGAGAATTCGCAAGAAAATTATCATTTTCTTAAAATTTCTTAAAAATTTCTATTTACAAAATATCTTTTTATTGATTAAATAAAAAATTAAGGAAGATGTAGATAGGTTGTTACCTAAACTTTTTTGAAAAAACTCAGGTGGGTTTTGGATAGAAAGGTGGTGGTGCCAATGACTAATAAAAGCCGAGAGGCATTTTTATTACTTATTGTTTTAATTTTAGCACTAGCCTTGCTAATACTAGAAATTAAAAACTAACCCAATGGGTTAGTGCTCACTTAGGTAACGCTTATTTGCGTCTTCCTATTTATATTTTAACATAATATTATTTTTTATACAATTATTTTACTACTATATTAACAATTTTATTAGGAACCACAATAGATTTAATTATTTCTTTTCCTTCTAAATGTTTTGCAACATTTTCATCCATTTTAGCTTTATTTAAAACAGATTCTTCCTCTTCATCTTTTTCTATTTCAATAGATCCCCTTAACTTACCATTAACTTGTACCCCAATGGTAATTTTATCATCAACTGTTTTAGCCTCATCATATTCTGGCCAATTACTTTTACAAAGCATTTCTCCTAAATGATTTACTTCATTTAATTCTTCAGTAATATGAGGAGCAATTGGGTTAAGTAAAATTAAAAGTAAGCGATAATCATCTTTAGTAATTGATGGCATTTTTTCATAAGCCCCAGTTAAAATCATTAAAGAAGAAACAACTGTATTATACTTCATATTAGCAAGATCATACGTAACTTTTTTAATTGTTTTATGAGCTAAAAACTCATCTGTATAACCATTTTTATCATTCAATTTAGTTTGTAATCTTTCAACTCTATCTAAGAAACGTTTACAACCTCTTAAAGATTCAATACTCCAAGCAGCATCTTTTTCATAATCTCCAATAAACATTTCATAACATCTTAATGTATCAGCACCATATTCTTTTACAATATCATCGGGATTAACTACATTACCTTTGCTCTTACTCATTTTTTCGTTATTTGAGCCTAAAATCATTCCATGAGATACTCTTATATCAATTGGTTCACTATTAGGTACTAATCCTATATTATGTAAGAATTGATTCCAAAATCTAGCATAAAGCAAATGTCTGGTGGTGTGTTCCATACCACCATTATACCAATCAACTTTACCCCAATATTTTAAAGCTTCAGGAGACGCAAAAGCTTCATTATTGTGAGGATCCATATATCTTAAGAAATACCAACTAGATCCTGCCCAGTTAGGCATAGTATCTGTTTCTCTTTTAGCTGGTCCGCCACATTTAGGACATTTTGTATTAACCCAAGAGGTAATTTTAGCAAGTGGACTTTCACCATCATCAGTTGGTTCATATTCGGCAACATCAGGAAGTAAAACAGGTAGCTCATCATAAGGAACTGGTACCCAACCACATTGATCACAATGAACTAAAGGAATTGGTTCTCCCCAGAATCTTTGTCTTGAAAAAATCCAGTCTTGTAAGCGATAATTAACTTTTCGTTTTCCTAAATCTTTACTTTCTAAGAATTCAATCATCTTTTTAATAGCTTCTTCTTTATTAAGACCATCTAAGAATTCTGAATTAATATGAATACCATCACCAATCATCGCACCAGGTGTCATAATGTATTCAAATGTTTTATGATGAAGTTCATCATTTATTTCATTTAATACTTCTTCTTTTGATACCCATTCAACATCAAATTTTTCATCATCATCTAGATTTTGATTTTCTCTATTTTCACTATTTAAAGTAAAATATAAACCAGTTGAATTAATATTAAAATATTTATCTTTATTATAAGCATAGTAATGATGATTAATCATTGGTGTTATATATTCTAACTTAATATCGGTATAACCAGTTTCTTCTTTTATTTCTCTTAAAGCACAAAGAAGTGGACTTTCACCATCTTTAATAGTTCCCCCAATAAATAATCTACCACCTAAATCATGCCAATTGATAGTTAAATATTTATCTTTCTTTGGATCATAGACTACTGCTACAATAGAATTTTTCTTAAACTCATTTTCATGAGGTGTCCCAGTAACTTCTTCTAAAACTTGAATAATAGGAATATTATATTTTTGAGCAAATTCATAATCACGCGTATCATGAGCAGGAACCGCCATGATAGCCCCTGTTCCATAACCCATCATAACATAATCGCCAATCCAAATTTCAACATCTTCACCATTAACTGGGTTAATTCCTACAACGCCATCAAGTTTGACACCTGTTTTTTCTTTAGTAAGTTCAGTTCTTTCAAAAGTCGATTTTTCTTTAGCAAATTTTTGATATTCTATTACTTCATCCATATTTTTAATTTTAGAACTTAATTTTTCTAATATAGGATGTTCCGGTGCTAAAACCATAAATGTTGCTCCAAAAAGCGTATCACACCTAGTTGTATATACAGTTATTACTTCATCTGTATCTTTAACTTTAAAATTAACTTCAGCTCCCTCTGATTTACCAATCCAGTTAATTTGACCTAATTTAATTTTATCAGCAAAATGGGTATCTTTTAAACCTTCAATTAAACTTTCAGAATAATCACTCATTCTAAGCATCCATTGTTCTTTTTCTTTTTGAACTACTTTCGTACCACATCTTTCACAAACACCACCGGCAGCATCTTCATTAGATAAGCCCATTTTACAATTAGGACACCAATTAATATCTTTTTTAGCTTTATACGCCATTCCATGCTCATAGAATTTTAAAAATTGCCATTGGGTCCATTTATAATATTCTGGATCAGTTGTGGCAAATTCTCTTGTCCAATCAAAAGAAATACCTAAAGATTTTATTTGACTTTTAAATGTTTGAATATTTTCTTTAACCGCTACACTTGGATGTATATGATTTTTAATTGCATATTGTTCCGCTGGAGCACCAAATGCATCCCAACCCATTGGAAATAAAACATTATAACCTTTCATTCGCATACATCTAGAATAAGCATCTAGAGCTGTATAACTTCTAACATGTCCAACATGAAGTCCTGATCCTGATGGATAAGGGAACTCTACTAAAACATAATATTTTGGTTTATCACTACCCGTAACAGCATGAAATACCCCTTCTTTTTCCCAAATATCTTGCCATTTCTTCTCAATAATTTTATTCTCCATTTTTCATATTCCTTTCTAAATATCTTCCTAATAATTCATACATTGCATAAATTAAAGCAATTAAGAGGAAAAAACCAACAATAAATTTAACAATTAAATAAGTATCAAAGAATACTAATACCACATAAACAACAGATATAATAAAAGCATTAATTGCGGAAATAATAATTAATAACTTATTTAAAGGTAATTTATCTTTATTTAATTTAAATTTATTAATTAAATAAGTTAATTCCATTAAATCTTTTTTATTTTTTTTCTTATTTTTCATTTTTTTTAAATATTTTCTTTTAATAAAAAAATAATCAATTAGAAAAATTACAATAAATAAGATACTAAAAACTATTAAACAATCTTTAATATTTTCCATAAATCCTCCATCCAATAAAAAAGATGAATACCAAAAGGGCGAATATTATCCGCGGTACCACCTTAATTTATATCTTTAATAGACTATAACGCGTCTAACCATAAACATCCAAAAGCAAGTTCATAATTATATTTTATTAGTTCTCACCAACCACTAACTCTCTTTCAAAATAATAATTTATTACTACTCTTTTTTCATTTGTTTAACAACTTGTTTAATGATATTATATTAAATTTCACTAATATATTCAAGAAGTTTAATAAACATTTTAATAAATATTTGCTCTAAACCATTATTTTTTAACTTTCTAATAGCAATTCTTTTTTTATTAATAGGTTCATTACTAAACATAATTGAAGCAATTCTTTCTTTTAATAAAGTTTCTATTTTTAAATCACTAATTATTTCATCAACTTCTTCATTAATAATTCGAACTGCATCAATTTCAATATTATAACCTATACAATTTATTACTAATTCTTTTCTAGTTTCAACAGCTTTAATTTCTACCATAAAATCATTTTCATCTTCATAAGTTGTATAATTACGATATCTTTCTCCATCTACTTCAATAATAACTCTTTCTGGTATTCTCGTATTTCTAAAACGTATATTATAATCTCTTACATCTGGTATTAAACCTGTTTTTCCTTCAACTGGTTTTATTTTTAAAGTATAATTATTTTTATCATAATTAAAATCAAAAGAAGTAATAATAAAATATCCCTCTTCATAAAGCCTTGATATCCCATCATCTTCATATAATTTATAAGTATTACTAGCTCCAGGAAAAATATCAACTTCTAAAGTTTTTGGAGGATTAGTATTATTTATGTTTTCATCTAATTTAGCTAAAGGAATAATAGAACCCTCTTTAGCAAAAACGGGATAATCTTCATCTTTATAGAATGCTACATAACGTTTTCCACCAATAAATTTTTTACCAGTTTTAAAATCATACCATATTCCTTTTGGTAAAAAAATTTTTTCAACTGCTCTATTCATTACTTTATCTTTTGGCTTAGTAATCGGCGCTACTAATAATTCACTACCAAAATAGTATTCATTACGATAATCAGGTTCATCAAATAATTCAGGATTATAATAATATAGAGGTTCAACTAAAGGAAGACATGTATTATGATATCGATAATTTTCAGTGTAAATATAAGGAATTAATTTTTGTCTAAGTTTGCAATAGTCTTTAACAATTGTATAAGTTTTCATATCCCAACGCCATGGTTCTCTTTTATAATAAGCTCCTCTTTTAGCACTAAATCTAAATATAGGACTATAACAAGCAAGTTCAACATATCTTAAATATAATTCATTATCTTCAATACCACCTTTATAACCACCAATTGCATGACTCCACCAAGAAAGTCCTATGTTACTAGCCATTGAATTAAAGTTAGGTAAATATTTCAAAGTTTCCCAACCAACTTTTGTTTCACCAGAATAATGAACAGGATATCTATGAGCGGCTTTGCCACCATTTCTTGACAATATTAAACCTCTACGATCTTGAAATTTTTTAAAATCAGTAAAATGATAATAATTTAGAACTCTTGTTACTATTTCATCTTTAGAATCAAGCCAAAAGAAATCAACACCAAGATCATATAAAGGATTAATTAGTTTATCAAAATAACTTGTTATAAATTCTTTATCTAATACTTTAAAAGGGATTGCTTTATCAGTCGAATAATTTAAATCACGACACATAGCCATGTAAGCATTATTTATACTAGTTATACCATCTGAACCATCTAAATTAACACCAACATGAATTCCTCGATCATGCATATACTTAGTAAATTCTTGCGGATTTGGAAATAAATTAGGATTAAAATCGTAACCAGTTTTATATAAATCATAGTTATTAGAATCTTTTTTATGCCAAAATTCACTTAATAAAAGAACTGATAAAGGTATTTCATGTTTATTAAAAGTTTTTATTAATTTTTTAGTATCTTCAAAATTATATATTTGATCTCTATTCCACCAAATACCAAGAGCATAACGAGGTAATAAAGGTGGATAACCTGTTAAAGTAAAATAATCTCTTAAACATAAGCCAAAATCTCTACGATAGGCAAATAGATAAATATCTGTTCTTTGCAAAGAATTGGCAACTACAAAACCTTCGGGATCTATAAATAATGAATGAGAATCATCTAAAGTAGCAAAACCATCAGTTGAATATAGACCATTAGCTAAAGGAGTAGATGTACCAAAATCACTGATACTAAAAGCACTTCCTTTAAAGTTTCTAGCTTCCGGATGACCATAATACCAAAATTTATCGGTATTTAATAATTTAACTTTAAGATTGGCATCTGGAGCTAATTTAGATCCTTTAAATGGTTTTTCTTTAGCATATTGTAAAGAAAAATATTTAGTACTTATTGTTAAAATTTTTTCATTTTGTTCTACTTTAAATTGGGGTATAGGAAATTTACGATTATGAACTAATTCTGTTTTGCCATCATAAAAAACTCCGTTTAAAGAATATTCTAAACGAACTAATCTTTCACTTAAGACAGTTATCCGATAGTATTTACCTCGAAATATGACACTGGGATTTACTGCAAAATCAAGAGGATTAATTTTAAAATGTTCTCCTAAACTAGCCATAACCTTTCCTTCTTTATTATCTCTATTATATAGAATACCAAAAAAATTTTTCTTTTTCAATCTAAATTCCTTTTTTTGTTGAAAACTATTAAGTTATTAACAAAAAGAAGAGATTGCTCTCTTCCAGGATTAAGTCTATGAAGGTTTTTACGAGTTTTCCTTCTCGGTTATATTAAGCCTCAATCATGAATGGGTCCGTGCTTGTGCCAGTGCCTCCGGAGATTTTAACAGATGAAGTGAGATAGAAGGTCGGCCGAACCCCTACGTAGTCCCCATCAAGTCGAAAATCGGGCGATGATCCGTACATAGTAACTTCCCAAGCACACAAATCACCGGACGACGAGACTCCACTTCTTACCATTGTCCATTCATATTCCCAATTTTTTCCAGAACAATTATCCATTTTTAACCAACTATTAGAACATTTTTCAAGCTCTAACCAACAATTGTATTTATGACCATTCGAATAATAATAATCACTTAAATACATCAGCCCAATCTTCGCCGTTACTGTCTCATTCCACTTCGATGCAGGCAACCGTTGCTTTCCACTCTCGTCAAAACCTTGTTCAACATTTTTTTGACCCGTCTCCACCATATACATCTCATCAGCTGTTCGCGAAACTCCGATAGGTGCTTTTCCGGATACATCCCCTATATCCCCATATAACCACGTATGCTCTTCTATTTTATCATACCAAGTAGTATCTTCCGTTGTTTTTATATATTTTACATTACTTGTTGTACTATCTATAAATATATTGGTATTTCCGTTATATCCTTGTGTTTTTCCATTCGATAATCCATTTAATCTTTTGAATAATGAAGAATTCTTCCAATCACATTTTCCATCATAACATACATCTTTGCTAGCATTAGAATTCCAACTGAAGTTTTTTGTATTTCCTTCATTTACAGATGTATTTTTTATGACTTTTATTCTTCCATCCCTTGTTATACCAATTATTCGATACATATAATCACTTGTTAAGGTACATTGACTTTTTGTAGTTGTTCCAAAGCATATGAAATTATTAACCTTTCCATTACAGCCATTATTAGAAGCATTACATTCTCCTGTAAATCGATACATATCATCTCTATATGTCGAACTACTCTCCGGTGACTCCCCTAATAAAGTTGTGCTTAGTCCAGCCGGAGATTTTCCATTAAAATATTTTTGTATGATTTCATCTCTTGTAAGTTCATTTTTTATTGTTGTTACTTTTATAGATGTACTTGTTTTGCTTCTTCCTGATTTGTCTTTCGCTATTCCTTCTATTGTATATTCTGTTCCATCTTTAAGTTTACTTGTAGAATTACCAAATGTACATGTTTTTGCTGTACTTTCATATTCACCCGTTATTACTTCTGGACTTGTTATTCTACATGTTACACTTTCTATTCCATTTGTATCATTTGCATCTACTATTACTACTATTGTTTCTGCTGTTACTTCTTTTTCACTTAAACTTATTGTTGGATCATTTAAATCTAAATAGATTGATTGGGATTTAGCTTGCGATACGTTATTAGCTCTATCTTTTACATAAGAATGATATGTCTTACGTCCTTCACTATTTTCTAATGTTATACTTGATGTTGTATCTGTACTTTTCCAATCACTTGATAAACAACTATCACTTGTTGTTATACAATAATAAGCTACATCATCTGAGTATGATAATTTTGTTGTTACTCCTGTTTGTTGACTATAACTTGTATTTAAATTACTTCCATCTGTTTTCTTTCCTGTTATTGTAAATTCATTTATTGTTGGTATGGTTGTATCTAATGTTATTGATTTATGAGAATTATCATTTGTAACTGATACATTATTTGCTTTATCTTTTAAATAAACATATATATTTTTTGCTCCATCACCTGTAGATATAGTTATTGTACCAATTATACTTTTATTATTATTTTCTAATTGTTTCCAGTCTGTACAAACCCCATCTCCTTCTTTTACACAATATTGGGCTACATCAGTATCATCAAAAGTTATTGTATATGTTACATCTTTACTAAAAGTGTAATCTTGTAAATCATTATTACTGGAGTCTTTACCTGTTAAAGATAAACTTTTAACTGTAGGTTGTGTATCATCTTTATCAAAATATATATTACAATAAATACTTTTTTGACTTGTTACGATGATACTTCCATCTATTACTCCACTAGATAAACTTTGTTCTACTGCTTCAGTTACTTCTTTATCACTTCCATATTCATAGCATTCAGTTTTATCTTTATTTAATAAGTATCCTTGATTCGGATATGTTTCTGCTGTTGAATAGTCACTTTCTGTTTTACTTGAGTTTTGTTTTGTTTCTAAATATATTGCAAATTCTTTTCTTTCTATTTCTTTTTCTTCTACTTCATTATTATTCATTTCATATGAATAACTTTTATTCCATGTTAATATTACTAATGACATTACTATTACTATTATTAATATTCTTTTATTTTTCATAGACATCATGTTTCTTTCCTAAGCCAACAATACGTTGGTATTTTCAACAAAATAATACCAACAAATTGTATGCTTGTCAAGAGGATTAAAATTATATAAAGGTGAAAAATGAAAATAAACGCTAATAAATATCGAGCTAATGAAATTTTTAAAATGATAAGAGAATATACTGGAAAAACTCAAAAAGAATTTGGTGAAAGTATTAACAGAAGTAAAACAGCTATTCAATATTATGAATATGGAGAAAGAAACTTTGACTTTGAATTACTATTAGAAATATGTAAAAAAGAAAATTTAACAATTACAATTGAATCTAAAAAATAAACATTTTAAAAAGCATCAAATCGATGCCTTTTTAATTTCCTTTAAATTTTTCTTGCATTTCTTGTAAAAAGTTTGGATTGTCAAAATAATCTATTCCCATATTTTTTCTTACTTTATTTAGAGTTTCATTAGCTTTTAAATTAGCTTTCTTTGTTCCTTCTTTTAATACATCTAAAACATAATCTAAATTATTAATAAGTTCTTGTCTTTTTTCTCTTATTGGACTAATTACATCACATAAAATACTAGTTAAGAATTTTTTGATGGTTACATCACCTAAACCCCCCTTTTGATAATGATCTTTTAACTCATCTAAATTATGATATTCCGGTAAATATTTTTCAAAATCTTCATCTTTACAAAAAACATCTAAATAAGTAAAGACCACATTACCTTCTACTTTACCTGGATCTGATACTTTAACATGATCCGGATCTGTATACATTTGCATAACTTTTTTCTTTATATCTTCATTTGAATCATCTAAATAGATACAATTACCTAAGCTTTTACTCATCTTTGCTTTACCATCAATACCAGGAAGTCTTCGTGCTGTTTTAGTATCTGGTAACACTGCATCCATTTCCACTAACGTATCACCATATATTCTATTAAATGAGTGAACTATTTCTCTTGCTTGTTCAATCATTGGTAACTGATCATCTCCAACCGGAACAATATTAGCAGAAAATGCTGTAATATCAGCTGTTTGACTAACGGGATAGTTTAAAAAACCAGATGGAATACTTTCATCAAAT
>CANRLB010000040.1 GCA_947631365.1 uncultured Bacilli bacterium
ATTATCTGTTTTACTTGAGTTTTGTTCTTTTTCTAAATATATAGCAAATTCTTTTCTTTCTATTTCTTTTTCTTCTGGTATATTATCATTCATCTCATATGAATAACTTTTATTCCATGTTATTATTACTAGTGACATTACTATTACTATTATTAACATTACTTTATTCTTTTTATTCATACACTATCACCTATCATATACTAAAAAATGAGATATTTTATATATTGAAATAATATCTCATTTTTTTGAATATGTCAATATCTCATTTTTTGGTTAATTAAAATAATAGGTGATGAATAATGAATAAATTAAAAGACCTTAGAAAAGAAAAAAATATTTTACAAAAAGATATCTCTAAATATTTAAAAATTAAGCAAAATACTTATTCACAATATGAAAATTGTATACGAGATATACCAACAAAAATATTAAAAAGAATATCTACTTTTTATAAGGTTAATATTGATTATATTTTAGGGCTTACAGATATTAAAAAACTTTACCCAAAATCAAAAATTAATAATGTTAATTTTAATCGTTTAAAAGAAGTAAGAGAAGATCGTGATTTATATCAAAAAGACATTGCTAAAATATTAAACATTAATCAAAAAAGTTATTCTACCTATGAAACAGGTCTTTGTGATATTTCCACTGATAATATAAAAAAATTAGCTTTATATTATAATTTAAGTATTGATTATTTATTATATATTACTGATGATCGTGAACCACATAAAAGAAAATAACAAGTATTTCTATTTGTTATTTTCTTTTAAACTTAAAGATACTTTTTGTTTTTCTAAATTAATATCATCTACATAAACATTAATAATATCTCCAACAGATAATATTTCACTTGGATGTTTTATATAGTTATTACTCATTTTTGAAATATGTATTAAACCATCATTTTTAATACCAATATCAACAAAAGCTCCAAAATCAACAACATTTCTAACTGTACCTTGTAATTTCATACCAACACGTAAATCTTCTAAATGAAGAATATCACTTTTTAATATTGGTTTAGGTAACATGTCTCTTGGATCCCTATTAGGTTTTTCTAAACATTCAATAATATCATCTAATGTATATTTATCAATTCCAATATTTTTAATAATTTCTTCTTTATTAATATTTTCTAATTTTTTTTGGATATCATTAGTGCCAATTAAAGACAAAGGAATATTTAAATAATTTAATAATTTTAAAGTATGTTCATAACTTTCAGGGTGAATACTTGTCATATCTAAAACATTATCACCGTTTTGAATTCTTAAAAATCCAATAGCTTGTTCATAAGTTTTTTCATTTAAAATTTTTTTATTTAATAACTCTTTTCTATTTTTAAATGCTCCATATTCATTTCTAAATTTAAGAATTTTCTCTATTGTACTTTTTGTTAAACCAGATATATATTTTAAAATTGAAGGAGATGCGGTATTTAAATTAACCCCAATTTGATTAACTACTTTTTCAACAACAAAATTAAGACTTTCTTTTAATTTTTTATCATTAACATCATGTTGATATAAACCAACACCAATACTTTCTGGATCTATTTTAACAAGTTCTGATAAAGGATCTGATAATCTTCTACCAATAGAAATAGCACTTCTTTCTTCAACATGTAAATTAGGAAATTCTTCTATGGCTAATGAACTTGCTGAATAAACACTAGCTCCCGCTTCACTAACAATAATATATTCGACTTTTCTTTTAGCTTCTTTAATAACATCAGCAATAAAACTTTCTGATTCCCTTGAAGCTGTTCCATTACCTATCGCAATAACATCAATATTATACTCATCAATTAATTTTAAGACTATTTCTTTACTTTTTTCATATTCGCATTTAGGTTCATGGGGATAAATAACAGTTATTTTTAAAGGTTTACCAGTAGAATCTAATACGGCTAATTTACAACCTGTTCTGTAAGCCGGATCAAAACCTAAAATAACTTTTTCTTTAATTGGTGGTTGCATTAATAATTTTTCTAAATTATCTCCAAAATTATTTATCGCAACATCTTCCGCTTTTAATTTTAATTCACTTCTAATCTCTCTTTCAATGGAAGGAGCAATTAATCTTTTATAACTATCTTTAATAGCATCTTCCACAATTAAAGATAATTCTTTATTATTGTTATTTTTAATAACTTTATTATTTAAATAATCTAAAATTAAATTTTCATCTATATCAATAGATACTGTTAAAACATTTTCATTTTCACCCCTATTGATAGCTAAAATACGATACATTTTTATATATTTAACCGGTTCTTTAAAATCATAATACATTTCATAAGTTTTTAATTCATCTTGACTATCTTTTTTCTTTTTACTTACTATTATGCCATTATGATAAGTTAAATATCTTATTTTACCTCTAAAAGATGCATTATCGCTAATCCATTCAGCAATAATATATTTTGCTCCCATTAGGGCATCATCAACTGTTTTAATATTTTCATTTAAATATTTAAGGGCAATATCTTTAATACTCCCCTTTATATTAAAACTCATAATTATTTTAGCAAGAGGTTCTAAACCATTTTTAATCGCTTCTGTCGCTTTAGTCTTTTTCTTTTCTTTAAAAGGACGATAAATATCTTCAATTTCCACTAATTTACTTGCCTTATCAATTGAGACCGCTATTTCTTCTGTAAGTAAGCCTTTTTCATCAATTAATCTTTTAACTTCATCTTTTCTTTTTTGTAAATTAATTTCATAACTATATTCTTCTTCAATTTTTCTTATTTGTACTTCATCTAAATTCCCCGTTACTTCTTTTCGGTATCGGGCAATAAAAGGAATAGTATTTCCTTCGCTAAGTAATTTTAAGGTATTATTTACACTTTTAATACTTATATTTAAATTATTAGCTAAATTTTCAATTATTTTATCATTCATATATTTACTCTTTCTATTAATTCAATGGTTTTTATATAATCCTCATCTAATAACTCAATTCGATAATTTTTAATTCCCATCTTTTTTAATTCATCTAATTTATTAAATAAATTAGTTTTATTAGTATTTAAAATAGTTGTACTATGATTAATTGTATTTGTCTCTATTCTATATAAAGCATCATTACGATCTTTTAAATAATAATGTTTATTATTTTGACAAACATGACATATTTTATCTTTATTTACTAAAGTATTTAAAGGGCAATATTTCATAATCATGAGTTCAATATTGCCATAAAGATATACTTCAATACTATCTTTATTATTGGTTTTACTTACAATATCTTTAATATCATCTATCATACATTCTGGTGATAAACAAAGATTAGGGCAATAATTATTTAAATAATCTAATGTATAATGATTAGTAATATTTAAAAAATAATCACCAAGATAACCTTTAAATTTATCTAAACTAGCAAGATCAGTAACTAGAATGCGAGAATACTTTTCATTATGACTTTCTTCATTACGAGGAATGCGATAACATAAATTATCATTCATTAATTCTTTGTTAATAACTATAATATTATCAACATTTTTATCTAAACTGGCCTTTAATTGTTCTTTGGTTCTAACTAAAACGCTTAATCCAATAACATTTCTTTTGCCTGTATTTCTACTTTGATATTTCCTTTCAACATAATCTATTTTAACATTTTCTCTTAAATTTTTAAGTTTTTCTAACGCTTCTCTTCTTAACTCATTTAAAAGTCCAATAGGAATAAAAATATTTTGATCCATTTTAATATCTAAATTATTAATCATAAAGGGAGTATTACAACATTTTTTTAAACATACTTCAATTCTTTCTTTATTTACTGGTGATGTCTTAGAATTTTGCACTAAATAATCTTTCGTAACATTGATGGTATTATCATTATCTTTGACTATTATTTCTAAAGGTTTATTTATCTTAGCCTTTAATATTATATCAATAGGTATTTTCTTAGTTACTTCTTCATTTATTTTAATTAAAGGTAGAGTAAGCATTACTTCATCTAATTCTTTTAAATTAAGAAAATTATCTAAATAAATTATATTGCCTTTCTTACCCTCGTTAATTAAATTATCGTTTTCATCATACATAAAGTTAATAGTTAAACCTAAATTACTATTTTTAAATCTAATACCTTCAAATTGTTTTAAATTATGAGTTAATTTAATTTTTATTTTCTTATTGGTAACATCCGTTACCATACCTACAGAAATCCCTTTATGATTAGGAGCTTTAATATTCATAATATCTTGATCATTAAATAAATAACCATTTGTATATTCGCGATTAAAAATAGCTTTTAATAAAAATAAATCTTCATCTAAAACTTTTAAGTCTTCCTTATTTTCATATTGTTGCATTAAAGTTTTATATATTTTAGTTACAATACCAACATAAGCTGGACTTTTCATTCTTCCTTCAATCTTAAAACATTTGACATTACTAGCCATTAATTTTTGAAAATTAGCAATTGAACATAAATCTTTAGGACTTAATAAATATTCGCCATCCGTATCAACTAAATTATCTTCTTCATATAACTTATAAGGAAGACGACACATTCCCGCACATTCACCACGATTGCCACTTCTTCCTAAAATGGCAGATGAAAAAAGGCATTGTCCACTATAAGAGATGCATAAAGATCCATGAATAAATACTTCTTTTTCTAAAGAAGTTTCGATATTATTAATATAATTTAAAGATAACTCCCGAGCAAAAACAACTCTTTTAACACCCAATTTTTCTAAAAAAGCTAAGGAAGATGAGGAATGATTATGCATTTGAGTTGAAGCATGAATTTCTAAATTAGGTAAAGTTTGATGGACTAAATCAATAAGGCCAATATCTTGCATGATTAAAGCATCGACCCCTATTTTATGTAGGCTTTTAACGTAATCTAATACTTCTTCTATTTCTCTTTCATATACTAATGTATTAACCGTTATATAAATTTTTACCCCATATAAATGGCATAATTTAGTGGCCTCTTCTATTTCATCTAAAGTAAAATTACTAGCAAAAGCTCTTGCGCCAAACTTCTTACCACCTAAATATACCGCATCAGCTCCATTATTAATCGCAGCAATTAATGAAAGTTTATCTCCAACAGGAACTAGTAACTCATGCTTCATAATTAAAATCCTCCCATATGCCCGTTTGAGGATATAATTTAAAATCCATTATTTCATCTTTAACAGGGTGTTTAAATTTAAGATGATAAGCATATAACGCTATTTGTTTTTTATCTTGATACCCATATAATTGATCACCATACAAAGGATAACCCCGATGAGCAAATTGTAATCTTATTTGATGATGACGTCCCGTTATTAAATTAACTTTAACTAAGCTTAAATTATCTTTATTTTTTAAAACTTCATATTCTAATTTAGCATATTTACCTTCTTTAGAAATAATACTTACTTCCTCATTTTTTAAGATATAATCTTCCATAATACCGTGGCCTTTTAAATTGCCATGACAAATAAGCAAATATTCTTTAGTCATTTCATGATTAGTAATTATTTTAGAAAGACGACTTGCAGCTTTACTAGTTTTAGCAAAAACCATAATACCTCCGACAGGTCTATCTAATCTATGAACTAAGCCTAAATAAACATTCCCTGGTTTTTGATATTTTTCTTTTAAATAATTTTTAATTATTGTAAGTAAATCTAAATCTTTTGTATAATCACTTTGGCATAAAACATTAGGCTTTTTTTCAACTACTATAATATGATTGTCTTCATATAAAATATTTAAATTATTCATTAGTTACCCTACCTGTAATACCACAAGGTAAATAAATATTATCATCTTCAATTGGTAAACATAAATCATCAACTAATATCTTTTGTTTTTTAAAATTAATTTTTAAAATATTTTCTAAAGATACTTTTGGTAAATTAGTTGAATAAGTATTAATAATTAAAAAGATAAAATCATCAGTTAATAATTCTTTACATAATTTAATAAGTTCTTCTAAATCACTTTCTAAACTCCAAACTTCCCCATTAGCACCTCTTCCATAACTAGGTGGATCCATAATAATGGCATCATATTTATTGCCTCTTCTTATTTCTCTTTTAACGAATTTAAAAACATCATCCACTAAATATCTAACTGACTTTTCCTCTAAATGATTTAATTTAACATTTTCTTTAGCCCATTCAATCATTCCTTTAGATGAATCAACATGCACAACACTTGCCCCAGCTTTAAGACAGGCAACAGTGGAAGCACCAGTATATGCAAATAAATTTAAAACTTTCACTTCTTTTTTAGCATTTTTTATTAAATTCATTTCAAAATCCCAGTTACTAGCTTGTTCGGGAAATAATCCTGTATGTTTAAATCCCATTTCTTTAATTAAAAATTTTAAATCATTATATTTAATAATCCATGACTCTGGTGTTTTTAATTTATTTTCCCAATGTCCTCCCCCAGAATTACTCCGGTAATATATAGCATTTATTTTATAATCATCAAAGCTACCTAAATCCCAAGTAACAACTGGATCTGGCCTAAGTAACAAAATATTTTGCCAACTTTCCAGTTTCATTCCTTTACTTGTTTTTAATATTTTATAATCTTGCCAATTATTACTAACTAACATAATACCACCAAATTTATTATACTAATAAAAGGCCTAAATCTCAATTAGATTTTAATTTTTGCTTCTTACTCTACGGCGAACATTAATTCTTTCCATTATATCTTTATAAATAAGATGAATACAGATATTTTTTTCATAATAATTAACAGAGCTAAAATCTATTTCATTTACTATATCTTCAAAAGAAGGAAGCTCATAAAAAATAGATTCATATTTTAATTTATCACCATTATTTAATTTTACTACGATTGTATCTAAATTAATTTTTATAAGATTTCTATCTTTGTCTTCTAACAAACCGAAATCTCTCAATATTATTTGTAAATACTTTTCCCCATTTTCTACTAAAGCATCTTCTTTAATAAATATTGAAAGTATTTTATCAGTATTAAAAGCATCTCTATCAATATATTGTATAGTTGAAGGAATATAAACATCAGTAAAATCTTGATTACTAAAAACATTTCCATCTAGCATTACAAGTCCCTCATTTAGATAAACACTTTCAAGAGGTACATCAATTCGGCCAGTAATTTTTCTTAAACTTTTAGGCATAGATACGGTTCGGCCTTTGGCATTCTTTTTTATATAATCAGCAAGCTCAATATCTCTATCTAATAAAGGTGATCCAGTTCCTAAAGAGACATCAGAAATTTTATAAACATCTTTTATTGACGCTATCCCTTCAGGTATTGAAAACATAATAGAATTTCTAGATTTTAATATATATTTTAAGTATATAAAATAAAATTCCACTAAACTTTCAAGAATATTAAATACTTGATCTTGATAAACAAAACTAATATCTTTTTTTAAAATATTAAATTTTTTAAATAATAAAGCACTTCCTAAAGTAAAGTAATTTCGATCATAAGTAAATATCCCTTCACCAGAAAGATCATCTTTATTGCTAATTTTAAGACCATTTTGAACAGTAATATTTTCAAATAAATTATAAAGGCTATGTTTTCCTGATTCTGTTTTATAAGTGAAATCATATTGGGATATGGCATTTAAAAAATTTAATAAAAAGTAATTATTTAAAACTTCTTTGCTATCTTTAAAAACTTCATTGTAAAAACTAGATATTTTATTATATTCTTTTTCTAATAGTCCTAAAGATCTATAAGCAGATACGATTTTTTTATGAATCATCATTTCATAATATTCTTTTTCTTTATCATCCTTAAGTTTATCATAAAATAAATCAATAAAACCATTATTAGTTATCATTGATGCATTATATTTTAAATTATATAAATTATAAAAATCATTATCATCTATAGCCATATCTTCTATTTTAGAAAAATATTTCTTATTATAGATAGCATAAAGATTATAGTCGAAAGAACTATCATGTTCATTAAATTCTTTTGGTATATAAGCACTTTTTTTAAACTCTAATACTAAATCATTTATTTCTTTTAATAGCTCTTCTTTAATTTCATAAGAAAATTTCTTTTGGGTTAGTAAAGTTAATTTATGTTTTAATTTTTCTTTTTCTATTCTATATTTATCATAATTATTATTAATAAATTCATCTAATTTTTTTTCTGTTTCACTAACCTTATTTAGTAACATCTCTACTTTAGCAATAACATCATTTTTTATTTTATCATCATTAAAATCCCAATCATCATATGACATTTCCTCTATCTCTTCCGAAATATTAAATATTTGTAACATTACTTTCAAATTTTTGAATCTTGATAATAATTTAATATAAATTTCTCTAAAAATAACAAAGTAAAAACCCGCAAAAACATTGTTGTTATAGTCTTTTTTATTAAATGAAGAAATAGATATATCTATATCCATATCTAAATCATCATAATGAAAAGTAATATATTGTAAAAGTGAATGAGTAATCCCCTTATTTTCAACAAAATTACCCATAAACATTTCATCACCTAAAGTTACAAATTTAGAAAAACTTATATTATTAAAAGTTATTAATTTTAGAGTTCTAAAATCAAAGGCAGCCCTATCAATATATTCTATGGTACTAGGGATTGTTATTTTATAAAGCTTCTGATTATAAAAAGCTTTACATTCTAATTGCTTTAAACCTTCATTTAAAATAATAACAGCAGTTTGACAATCATCAGAAAAAAGTGGGAAATAAACATCCTCTAAACTACTTGGAAAATAGACAACTTTATCATTAGCGGATTTATCAATATTATTTAATAATTTTTCTATTTTTGGCTCACTATATATTTTTGGCTCACCATAATAATTGCTTTTATCAATTTTCTTTATACCCTCTGGTAAATAATATATGGCATTCTTTTTTGGAATTTTTGTAAGATATAATTCATAAAAATCATTATATAAATTTTTTATAAAAGTGGCATTTTCAACTTTAATAGATTTATCAAATAATAATTTTAAAGGTAAAAAATCTTTAAAAAAGAAATATGTTCCAAGTGGAATAGGGTTATTTAGGGTAAAGACACCATTAAAGTTAGTTGCTATAAAATAAGTATCTGAGCTGATTTTATAATTATCATAAAAGTTAGATAATTCACCCTTATCTAACGCTAATAATAAATTTAATAAATACTTATTTTCTAATATTTCTTCATAATTTATTTCGTTATTGCCATATTGTAAACCTTCAATTAACAAAGAACATGCCTTTTCTACATCACCTTTAAATAATTCATTAAAATATTCATTTCTTCCTAGTATTATGTTTTGAACCATACTAAATATGATATTTTGATAATATTCTATTTCTATTTTATCTGTTTCATCATTTACAAATGGTTCAATTATTCCATCTTTACTTATGGTTAAGGCCCCAAATTTTAAATTATAAATTTTTGTTAAATCACTTTCATCTATAACTATGTTCCCATATTCTTGGTATTCTTTATATTCATAAAAGGCTCGGTATTTTAATTCTATTTCTTCGATTCTTTTTAATAATTCATCCTTATGTTCTATATCAAATGGTATTTCTAGTATTTCTTCTATTTCTTTTGTTTTACTTTCTTCTGTTATCTCACCTTTATGAATATATGTATATTCTTCTATATTCTTTTCTACTCTTGCTATATCACTTATTATATAATTAATATCTGTCCTAATTTTAATTTGAGAATCATTATCTAATATTTGTTGTAACCACTCTAAATGTTTGATTCTTTTATTAAATATTTCGTATTCTTTTTTCTTTTCTTCTTCACTTGGTTCAGAGTTATATTTACTTTCACTTTTATATCTTTCTATATTATTTATAATACTTATTTCTATTGAATATA
>CANRLB010000041.1 GCA_947631365.1 uncultured Bacilli bacterium
CTTTTGTTATAATTTTTTTTGATATATGGAAAAATAAAAAACTAGGATTACACAAAGAAGGATATTTATTACTTGTAATGTTAGCAATTGCTTTTTTAGGATGTTTTTGGAATTATAAAAATAACTTATTTTCTAATATTATTATTATTTGTTATTTATTTATTCAAATGATTTGCATATTATTATTTAATAAAAAAGATAATAATGAAAAAATTATAAAAGAAATAAATATAGTTTCAAAAATAGTTGTATTAATAACTTTTGTATGTGCGATATTATCTTTATTTATTTATATATTTAATATTAAATTATCAATATATAATGGTTATCAAGAAGTTTTAATCGGAGTATTTGAAGGAAGACTTTGGAGTATTTATGGTAATCCTAATACATTAGGAAATTTTTCTCTTTTATCTATTTGGTTTAGTTTTATATTATTAATTATCCCAAAATATTTTAAAAATAATTCGAATAAGAAATTTAATACATTAATATATATAAATATAATTTTACAATATTTATGCATTTTACTTTCAAATTCAAGATCAACTATTTTAGCGGGTTTAGTAAGTTTTGTTGTTTTGTCTTTATTTTTGATGTGTGGAAGATTGAAGAGTAAAAATGAAACCCCATTTGCATATTTTAAACATCATTCTATTAAAATATCATTTCGTTTATTAATTGCTATTTTAAGTATTATAGTTTTTTCAATCATTATTAAATATAGTATTCCATTTGTAACTGTATCTATAAAAACAGTTACAAATAATTACATTAATTCAAGTAATGGTAATCAGAATAATTTATCATTATCTCAAAATAATAATTTATTGCAAGAAGAAATTAATAAAATAAATAGGCAAGATAATGGCAAAGATTTTTCTAATGGTCGTTTTGAAATATGGCAAGGAGCTTTAAAAGTTTGGAAGAATCATCCTATATTTGGAGTAGGATTTAAAAATGTTAATGCTAATATTAATAAATATTTATCTGAAGAAACAGTAAAAAACTATCCTAATCTTTCAGAAGATACTCATAATATTTATTTAGAAGTTTTAGTTTCTCATGGCTTAATTGCATTTTTATTATTTTTCATCTATTTTATTGTTATTATGTTTAAATATTTATTTTATTTATTAAAATATAAACAAAATAATATATATAAATATGAGTTAGTTTTATTTCATTTCATTATTTTAATTTCGTTATTAATTATTAATTTATTTGATTCAAATATTTTATATTTCTTTTCTATATTTATTGTACCTATTTTTTGGATTACAAATTGTAATATTGAAAGATTAATATTGATTGATGAAAATGATGAATCTCAAAAGAATGTATTATTTTTAATTGATAGTTTAGCTGGTGGTGGAGCTGAAAAAGTATTAGTAGATTTAACAAACAATCTTGATTATAGTAAATACAACATTGAAGTAAAAACAATTTATAATGAAGGAGTATACATAAAACAATTAAATAAAAATATTAAATATACTTCGTTTATAAAAAAGCCAAATATTTGGAAAAAAAGAATTGTTAATCGATTAATTAAATACTTACCTAGTAGAGTAATGTATGATTTAATAATAACTAAAAGGTATGATGTAGAAATAGCATTTTTAGAAACATTAGCTACTAAAGTTATGACAGGTAGTAATAGTGGTGCTAATAAAATTGCATGGGTACATACAGATATATTTTATAAACAAAATAATACATTATTATTTAGAAATAAGAAAAAATTAATAAAAGGATATTTAAAATTTGATAAGGTTATATTTGTTTCTAAATATGCTATGGAAAAATTTAGTAAAGAAACTAATATTTATCAAAATGTTCTTACTATTTATAATCCTATTATAAAAGAAGATATAGTTAAAAAATCTAAAGAAAAATGTGATATGGTAAAACCAAAAAATAAAATATTATTTGTTTCAATAGGTAGGTTATCTCAACCAAAAGCATTTGATAGATTATTGAAAATTATAAATAAATTAAAATTAAAAGAAATTAAAAATTTTGAATTTTGGATTATTGGTGAAGGTGAAGATAGACCTAAATTAGAAGAGTATATTAATAAAAAGAAATTACAAGATTATGTTAAGTTACTAGGATTTCAAGAAAATCCTCATAAATATTTAGCAAAGGCAGATGTATATATTTCTCCTTCATATTATGAAGGATTAAGTTTAGCATTAGTTGAAGCAATGGTATTAGGTATACCAGTTGTTAGTACTAATACACCTGGTCATGTTGAGGCATTAGATAATGGTAAATATGGACTTATCGTAGATAATAATGAAGAAGCAATATATGATGGAATTTTAAAAATATTGACAGATAAAAAAGTAATATTAGATTTGAAAGAAAAAGTAAAAAATAGAAGTAAATTTTTTGAATTGAAAGAAACAATTACTAATGTTAATAATATATTAAATTTTAAAAATGTAAAAAGAGAAAATCATAAAATATTTTGTACGGTCTTTACACCAGCATATAATAGAGCCAATTTAATTCCAAGATTATATGAATCTTTACAAAAACAAACTAATAAAAATTTTGAATGGGTAGTAGTAGATGATGGAAGTGTAGACGGAACTGATAAATTGTTTGAAAAATATTTAAAAGATAAAAATGATTTTAAAATTACTTATTTTAAAAAAGAAAATGGTGGTAAACATCGAGCAATTAATAAAGGTTTGGAATTAGCCAGTGGTAAATTATTCTTTATTGTTGATTCCGATGATTATCTTTTGGATTTTGCTATAGAAAAGTTATATAATTATGAAAATAGTATAAATGATCTAAGTGATTTTATTGGTGTTTCTGGTTTAAGAGGTTATAGTAATGATAAAGCTATAGGAAGTTTTATTAATAAAGATTATATTGATGCTTATAATAATGAAAGAAAGTATTATAATTTACTTGGCGATAAAGCCGAAGCATATTATACTGATATTTTAAAAAAATATAAATTTCCAGAAATAGAAAATGAAAAATTTGTTTCTGAGAGTGTTGTTTGGAATAAAATTGCTGCTGATGGATATAAAATAAGATGGTTTAATGAAGTTATATATATTTGTGATTATTTAGATGATGGTCTTACAAAACAAGGAATGAAACTTTATAAAAATAATCCAACAGGTTATTTATTATTTGTCAGGAATGTTATTAATTATGAAAATCCATCGATAAGAAATAGATTAGAAAATTATTATGGCTATTATGATGCAGTTAAAGATAAACTAAGTTTAAAAGAAATAGCAGATAATTTATTAATAAGTATTTGGACTTTAAAATTTACAATTATGATAAAAAAGATTAGAGATAAATTTAAGAGGAATGAATAATGCGAAGAGAAAGAGCTATAAAAAATGTTATAACAGCTTTAATTAGCAATATTATTGTTTTATTATTTGGTTTCATCACTCAAAAAATATTTATTATTACGTTGGGTGATGAATACCTAGGTTTAAATTCTTTGCTTACTAATGTTGTATCAATGTTAGCTATTGTAGAACTTGGGGTTGGTTCAGCAATAATTTATAATTTATATGAACCAATTGCTAAAAAAGATAATAAAACAATTATTTCTTTATTAACATTTTATAAAAAGACCTATAATATAGTGGCATTAGTAATATTTATATTAGGAATACTATTATTACCATTTTTAAAGTATTTTGTTACAACAACACTTAATGTCAATATTTATCTTATTTTCATGTTATTTGTGATAGATGTTATATGTTCCTATTTACTTTCGTATAAAAGATCTATCTTACAAGCTGATCAAAAAAGTTATATCATAAATATTGTCCATATATTATATGTAATAGTATTAAATACATCTTTAATAGGAATATTGTTCTTAACAAAAAATTATATTTTATATTTAATAATAAAATGTTTATGTCGCTATTTAGAAAACTTTATTATTGCTTTAGTTGCTAATAAAAAATATCCTTATATTAAAGATAAAGCAGATAAGTTAGATAAAAAGACATATCAATCAATTATGCAAAAAGTAAAGGGGTTATTTTTTCATAAGATTGGTTCATTTGTAGTTTTAGGAACAGATAATATTATTATTTCTAAGTTCTTAGGAAATATCGTTGTTGCTTTTTATTCTAATTATTATTTAATTATTAATGCCGCCAGTACATTACTTTCGCAAATATTTGTTGCTCTTACTGCTAGTGTAGGTAATTTATTGGTGGAAAAAAATGAAGAAAAATCATATTCATTCTTTAAAAATATTATATTTTTTGATTTTTGGATTTATAGTTTTTCAGCAATTGGTATCTTTATATGTATGAATTCATTCATATCAATGTGGGTTGGAAGTGAAAGATTACTTCCTCTATCTGTATTATTAGTACTTGTAATTAATTACTATATGATGGGTATGCGTTCATCATTAGGTATATATAAAGAAGCAGCAGGAATATTTTATGAAGATCGTTTTATTCCAATAATTGAATCTGTTGTTAATATAATTGCATCAATTATTTTAGTAAAATATTTTGGTTTACTTGGAGTATTTTTAGGAACGATGTTAAGTTCTTTTACGGTAGTTTTTTTTGGACTTCCATATTTTGTTTATAAAAAAGTATTTAAAAGAAATATGTTAGATTATTATAAATTATATTTTAAATATGTAATACTCACATTTATTACAGGTAGTTTAACATATTTAATATTTAAATTAATAATAAAATATTTAGCAATTAGCAATTATTTATTGATATTTATAATAGGATTTATTTTAGCTTGTATAATTCCAAATATTATTTATTTAATACTATTTAATAAAAAAGAAGAGTTTAGATATTTCTTTGATATATTTAAATCATTTATAGATAAAATAAAAAATATTAGAAAGAGTAGAGATAATGAAAGAAAAAAATATGAATTATGATGTAATAATTGTAGGAAGTGGTTTTGCCGGAAGTACACTTGCTAGAAAATTTGCAGAAGATAATAAAAAAGTTTTAATTTATGAGAAAAGAAATCAAATTTCTGGAAATATGTATGAAGAGACATTAGATAGTGGTATAAGAGTACATAAATATGGACCACATATATTTCATACAAATGATAAAGAAGTTTTTGAATTTTTAAAACAATATGGTGAATGGTATTTTTATGAGCATAAAGTATTAGGAAAAATAAATAATGTTTTAGTTCCTATTCCATTTAATTTTAAATCATTAGAATTATTATTTCCTAAAGAAGAAGCAGATGAAATAAAAAATAAATTATTAAAAAAATATCCAGATATTCAAAAAGTTTCTATTCTTGATTTAATTCATGATTCTGATAAAACAATAAGAGAATTTGGTGAATTTGTATATAAAAATGTATTTGAAAATTATACAGCTAAGCAATGGAATATTCCAATAAGTGAAATTGACAAATCAGTTATTAATAGGGTACCAGTTATATTGGGTTATGACGATAGATATTTTCAAGATAAATATCAATTTATGCCCAAATATGGTTACACAAAAATATTTGAAGAATTATTAAATCATAAAAATATCGATATATGTTTAAAAACCAATGCCTTGACTGAAATTTCAATAAATGATAATAAAATTTATTGGAAAGATAAAGAATATAAAGGAATTGTAATTTATACTGGAGAGATAGATGAATTATTCAATTATAAATATGGTGCATTACCATATAGATCTTTAGATTTAGTATTTGAAAATTATAATATGAATTATTTTCAATCATCTTCTGTAGTAAATTATCCAAATGAAGAAAAATTTACAAGAATTACAGAATTTAAATATTTTTCTAATCAATTAATAGAAAATAAGACAACAATTTTAAAAGAATATCCTAAAAAATATGATTATAAAGATGATAGTTCAATACCTTATTATGCTATTATTAATGATGAAAATTTGGAAAAATATAATAAATATTATGAATTAGTTAAAAAAGTTCCAAATTTATATATGTGTGGTCGTTTAGCAGAGTATAAATATTATAATATGGATGCTGTAATTGCAAGGGCGTTAGAATTATATAAGAAAGTAGGTAATAAAAATGAAAAAAGTAAATAAAGATAGTTTATATATAGTTATGCCAGCATACAATGAAGAAGAAAACATTGAAGAAATTATATCAAGTTGGTATAAAATATTAAATTTAGCTAGTGAAAATTCAAGAATAGTTATAGCTGATAGTGGTAGTACAGATAACACAAATAAAGTATTAACGAAGCTAAAAAAACAATATCCTAAATTAGTTATATTGTCAAAGGGATTAAAACAACATGGTCCAAAATTAATACAATTATATAAGTACGCAATTGAAAATGGAGCTGAATATATATTTCAAACAGATTCAGATGGTCAAACTAATCCTGATGAATTTGAAGAATTTTGGAAACTTAGAAAAAAACATGATGCAATTATTGGAAATAGAGTTGTAAGAGGAGATGGAAAATCCAGAAAATTTGTTGAAAATACTTTATGTAGTATTTTAAGAGTTATATTTGGAGTTAAATTATCAGATGCAAATGCTCCTTTTAGATTAATGAAAACTAGTTTAGTTGCCAAATATATTGATAGATTTAAGGAAGATTACAATTTAACTAATGTAATGTTAAGTGTATTTTTTACTTATTATAATGAAAATGTAATATTTAAAGAAATAACTTTTAAGCCAAGACAAGCTGGAGTTAATTCTATTAATCTTAAAAAGATATTTAAAATTGGTATTGCTTCTTTAAAAGATTTTAATAATTTTAAAAAGGAAATGAAAAATGAAAGCATTAATAAAAAAATATAAAAGTTTAATTTTATATGGAATATTTGGTGTAGCAACTACCTTAGTAAACATTATTTCTTATGCTATTGGCTCTAAATTATTTGGATTGAGCGTTATCACAAATACATGTATTGCGTGGTTAGTTGCAGTTATTTTTGCTTATATCACAAATAGAATATGGGTATTTGAAAGTAAAACTAAAAAATCAAAAGAAATTGTCAGAGAAATTTTTTCGTTTTTTTCCTGTAGAATTTTGACCGGAATATTAGACATAGTTATTATGTATATATTTGTTGATAGATTAAAATTTAATGATATTTTAATTAAAACACTCTCTAATGTCATTGTAATTATTATTAATTATATAGCAAGTAAATTTATAATATTTAATAAAGAATCTAAATTAAATAATAAGTATAATTATAAAGAATTATTAATTATTTTTTTAATTTTTTGTTTAGCTGTATTATTTTCTTTTAATAGTCCTTTAAATATTCTTCAAAGAGGTGAATCTTTGACAGATTCTAGTGTATTTAGATTTTTTGGAATGATGATGTCTAAAGGATATACACCTTATTTAGATTTATTTGATCATAAAGGACCAATTATATATTTAATTAACTTCTTGGGTGTTATAATTAATAAAAACTATGGAATATGGCTTATCGAGATTGTATTTTTATTTTTTAGTTTTTACTTTATTTATAAAATATCTAAATTAAAAAATAATAGTTTTTGTTCATTAGCAGTAGTATTATTAAGTATCGTAAATTTATTTAATTATTTTGAAGGTGGTAATTTAGTTGAGGAATATGCTATATTATTTATAATGGTATCATTGTATATATTTATAGATTATTTTCTTAATAATAAAATTAATAATATAAGAATAATTATTTGTGGTGCTTGTTTTGCTTGTGTTTGTTTACTTAGAATAAATATGATTCCTTGCTGGATAGTGTTTTGTATTGCGGTTTTAATTAAATGTATAATGAATAAAGAATTCAAACAATTATTTAATTATATTTTAAACTTTGTTATAGGAATATTAATTATTGTTGTACCAATATTTATTTGGTTAATTAGTAAAGGTGCTTTTACATCATTTATACAAGATTATTTTATGTTTAATATAAGTTATTCTTCTACACACACTAATGTAGAAAAATGGAATGTATTCTTTAATTTTACTAATAATATAGTAATGATAATTTCTATTTTTGTTAACATTTATGCAATTATAAATGAAAACAAAAAAACTATTTATGTTTCTAATTTATGCTTTATTATACTTTCACTTATTATGGTTTCTTTATCAGGAATAAATTTCAATCATTATGGAATGATATTAATTCCAACTTATGTTTTACCATTAACATATTTTATAAATTTATTATATGATAAAGAAAATAAAAGTATAGCTACTATAATGTTAATTTATATTCTTTCTAGTGTAGCATTACCAACATGGATTTCTTTAATTCAAAAGATTGGACCATTATATGGAAATAGATGTAATAATATAAATAATATATCAAGTGATGTACTACAAATAAAAGATTTAATAGAAAAAAATTCAAATATAAATGATAAAATAACTGTCTTTGGAAATTGGGATTATATATACTATATTTCAAATAGAGAATCTGCTTCAAAATATTCTTATCAATTTCCAATAGGATGGGTTGATTCAAATATAATGAAGGAATATTTTAATGAATTAAATGCTAATAATCCTAAAATTATTGTTATAAAAAAATCAGAACCAAACCATGATTTAACAAATTTAATATCTAATAATGATTATAAAGAATTAGGTAATATTAATGGTAATATGGTATATGGTAAATAATAATATGAATAAGAATAATGAAAATTAAAAAAAGTTAAAATCTAATCTATTTAATATTTGTATTAATTGGAATAATTATAACAATACCAGCAATTATACCTTCTTATAATTTAAATGGTTATTGTAATATTTAATTACTACTAGAACTTTTCTTATATCATCTCGCTTATTTACATCTTTAATGTTTTATTTATTGCCTTTTACGAGTAAATAATAAATTTTCTTTGTATAGTTATTGGTATGTATACCATATATTTTTACAATTTATTTTCATACTACCTATATTCAATTGATACTTACAAAAAAGATATGAATTATTTAAATACTTTATTTAAAAAGATTAAAAATTATAGAAAAAACAATAATGTTCAATTTACAAAAATTTATTACGCTTATGACTCTAATGTAGATTCACATTATAGTAAAAAGACAATGAATAGTAATTTGTTAATGATGCATTATATTTATTAATTTTTTAAATAATTAAGAATTAGTATTTTATATATGGATAAAAAGAATAAAAATTGAATAATTATTCTTTTTTTTAATTTAATAATAATATATAATATATATTGTATGAGGAGTAATTTATGAAGAAGAAAAAATTAATTATTATTGTTATTGCAATTGTAGTTATTGCATTAGGGGGATTAGGTATAAGTTTTTTATTAAAAGATAATAAAAGCAATTCTCCAAAAGAAAAAGAAGAAAGTAAAGAACAAGCTAAGAAAAGTGTCAAGATTGTTGATTTAAATAGTAATAAAAGACCAATTGCTGTTATGATTAATACTCATAATGAAGCGTTACCTCAATCAGGATTACAAGATGCATATATGATATATGAGTTAATGGTTGAAGGTGGTATTACAAGAATGATGGCTTTATATACTCAAGGTTTTAATGTTTCAAAGATTGGCTCTATTAGAAGTTCAAGACATAATTATTTAGATTATGCTATGGAAAATGATGCAATTTATGTTCACTGGGGTGGCTCTTATGTTGCATATGACGATTTAGATAGTTTAAAATTAGACCACATAGATGGTATGGTATATGGTAGTAAATATTTTACTACTGATAGTTCTTTAAAAAGATCACTAGAACATACGAGATTCTCAAGTTCAGAACTAATAAAAC
>CANRLB010000042.1 GCA_947631365.1 uncultured Bacilli bacterium
TTATTACATCTACTATACTATAATAATATTTTCCGTTATCATAAACACATCTTATCGTTTTCCCTTCATATTCTTTCGTAATTGTTTCATTTTTCATATAATCCCCCTTATCTTCAATTACATTTTACTCTCTGATATACTCATCTTATCACGCGAATATATGTTTGTAAATACTTTTTTAAAAAAATTAACAATATTTAATTGTTAATTAATCTATCTTCTTTTAATAATTTATCCAAATTTTTATAATTTACTTTTTCATAATTACTTTGATTAATAATATATTCTTTATTATAAGCATTCTTAAAAGTTAAATAATTTATTAATTCTTCTTTTGTTAAATTATCAAACTTAATAACTTCATCAACTAAATCCTCTATTTCATTATACGATTTATTTTTACCATTATTTTCAAAACCAATTTTTTTATTATTTTCAAGATCATCAGTTATAAAAATAAAAGAATTATTAAAATAAATTTTTTCTCCTTTATTATCTGTTATATAACCTTCTTTTAATATTTCTTTGACTAAATCTTTTATATTAGAATGGGCTTCATTATAATTATCAAAAAGTATAATATTAAAATTATTATTTTTTAATTTAGTAAATAAATGCTCATCATTATATCCTATATAGCCTTGGGTAGTTCCAATTAATTTACTAATGTCATATGCTGATTTATATTCTTTTAAATCAATCCTAATAAAGTTAGCATTCGGTATACTAGCTCCATATTTTTTTACTATACTACTTTTTCCAACTCCCTCTGGGCCTTCTAAATATATTTTTAAAAACCCTTTTTTATTTAATAAATTATCTTTTATAGCGTTATTTATTTTTTTAATATAATTAGAAACATTATAAAATTCTTTATTAATATCTTCTTCTATATTATTTAAAAAATCCATTTTTTCTTTTGTAAAAATCATTCCCGTTTTATTTTCTAAAACTTTAATAACATCTTTTTCTTTAACAATTAATCTTTTATTTTTTGAATAATTTTTTAATTTTTTATTTATTAGTAATTCTTCACTATATGTTGTTAAAGCATTATCATAATCATTACTTTTAACATATTCATTTTTCTTTAATTTTAATTCTTCGATTTTTTTATATAGTTCTTTTTTTTCATTGTTATTATTACTTTCATTTTTTACTTTAGAACAAACTGAATCTAAAAAATCAATGGCTTTATCAGGATTTTTTTTATTTTTAATAAAACGATCTGTATACATAACAATTAATTCTAAAATATTGTCTGGTACTATAACATTATGGTGTTTTTCATATTCTCCTTTTACTTTAGCTAAAATATGTTTTGTTTCATTATTATTAGGTTCTTTAATATTAATTACTTCAAAACGTCGCATTAATGCTTTATCTCCAGAAAAAAATCTATTGTATTCTTCACTAGTTGTTGCTCCAATACATTTGATTTTTCCTCTAGCTAAAGCAGGTTTAAAAATATCACCGGCCGTAATAGCACCTTCAGCTCCGCCAGCACTCACCATAGCATGAATTTCATCTATAAACAAAATTATTTTTTCCTCTTCTTCTAATTCTTTAATTATTTTTGTTAACTTTTCTTCAAATTCGCCTCGATATTTAGTTCCTGAAACAAGGGATCCCATTTCTAAAGATATAACCTTGGCATCAAATAAACTATCAGGAACTTCCTTTCTTTTAATTTTTCTTACTAACTCTTCCACAATAGCTGTTTTGCCAACTCCGGCATCACCAATAAGTAAAGGATTATTTTTCTTTTTTCTTAAAAGCGTTTCAATTATTAAATCTATTTCCTTATCTCTACCTACAACCACTTCATCAAAAGGAACAATATCATTTAATATATTTCCAGTTGTATAAATTTCCAATTTTTTATTAACTAATTTATTATTTTTATTAAGATTTTCGTATATATCATCAATATCAATACCCATACTAACAAGTAAACGAATAGCAATACCCTCACCTTCTTCTAATATGGCTAAAATAAGATGACGAGCACTAACCACACCGTTATTATTTTCTTTGGCATTTTCTAAAGCCGTATTAATTACTCTTTTAAGCATCGGTGTATATAAATTTACCTCACTAGATTTACTACCATTACCTACTATTGAAACTAATTCTTTTTTAAAATTTTCAAAAGTTAAACCGTAATCTTTCAAATAAAGACTCATTTCTTTATCTAAAAGAAGGATTGCTAATAGTAAGTGTTCAGTACCAACATAAGGATGATGTAATTCACTTCTTATTTCTTCTGCTTTTTTAAAAATATTTGATCCAACAATTCCAAAATTATTAAACATAATATTCTCCCTTACAATTCTATGATAATAATGTTTAAATTAGAAAAAAATTATGCAAAATCTCTAGAGATTTCGCAACTAAATTAATAAAAATTAACTTTTTTTTAAAAAAATTAAAAGGAAATTCATAAAAAAGCGCGATATATATTATTAGAAGGAGATGAGAGGCTTTGAAAAAAACATAATTGAAATTAGATATTTTAGAAAAATTTTAGAAGTTAAATAATTAAGAAAGGATTGCTATTAAATATGAAAAAAAATTTTGGACTTTTAATTTTACTTTTATTTTTAATTTTTAGTAGTATTAGAATTGTTAAAGCTTACCAATTAAAAGAAACATTTACTGAATATTATTTTTATAGACGTGGTGGAGGTAAAAAACCAATGTCCGGTGAATTAAACTCTTACGAAATAAATGGTAATACAACTTATTGTATTGAACCAGGAGTTTATATTACCGAAGGAGCTAATTATGTAGAAGAAGGACAATCACCACTTAGTCAAGAATTAACTAATAAACTTAGTTTAATAGCTTACTATGGTTATGACTATCCAACCCACCATACTCTAAATTACCGAATGGCTACTCAACTTATGATTTGGGAAGTAATTGGTGGGCAACAAAATGAAATTTGGACAGAAATAAGTGGTGGAGGAACTTACATTCCTTTAACAGATGAAAGAAATGAAATAAATAATTTAATATCTAAGCATGATATTAAACCTTCATTTCATAGACATTTAACCAATGTTATTGTTGGTGAAGAATATGCTTTTGTTGATAATAATAATGTTGTTAATGATTATTCTATCTTCTATAAAGGTAATTCTAATGCCCGTATTGAAGATAATAAAGTTTATGTTAAATTTGATGAACCAACTGATATTACAGTCAATTTGAAAAAAAATTTTTATACAGAGAATAGTACCAAATTCTATTATGCTGGCGAAAGTCAAAAACAAGTTTATTTTGGTATAAGTTATATTAATGTATACGCTGATTTATATATAAAAGCTATATATGGTCAAGTTGAAGTTACTAAAACCGATAATAACGGTGAAAAAATTGAAAATGTTGTATTTGGTGTTTACAATGAAAAAAACGAAGAAGTTTGCCGGATAACAACAGACGAAAAAGGTTATGGAAGTTGTAATAATTTAACTTATGGTTCTTATACAATGAAAGAAATTGAAACCCCTAAAGGATACCAAATAAGTGATCAAAAATATACTTTTGATATTAATACAAATAATCCTAAAGTTAAATATAATATTAAAAATAATATTGTAAAAGGAACGATTGAAATTAATAAAGTTGATTTTGATAATAACACTAATATTCCTCAAGGAGAAGCTTCTTTAGAAGGCGCTATTTATGAAATATATGATGAAGAAAATAATTTAGTTAGTACCCTTATTACTAATAAAGATGGTTATGCTAAATCAGAAGAACTTCTTTTTGGAGATTATGTAGTTAAAGAAATAACTCCTAGTATTGGTTATTTAAAAGATCCTAAAGAATATCATGTCACTATTAGTTCTAATAATGAAATATTAAAAATAACTTCCAAAGAAAAAGTAATAAAAGGAATAATTGAATTATATAAAAAAGATTTAGATACTGATAAAAATACAGCTCAGGGAGAAGCTACTTTAAAAGGAGCTATTTATGGTATTTACGATCTACAGGGAAATAAAGTAAATGAATTAGTGACTGATGAAGAGGGATATGTCAAATCACCACTTCTTCCTTATGGACACTACATTTTAAAAGAAATTACTCCAAGTAAAGGCTATTTAATTGATGCTAATGAATATCAAATATTCATTAAAAATGATGAAGAAACAATTTATATAAGTTCTTTAGAAGAAGTAATTAAAGGATATATTGAAATATATAAAACTGATAGTGAAACTGGCAAAACACCTCAAGGAGATGCAACTTTAAAGGGGGCTATTTACGGAATATATGATAGTAATGAAAATTTAATTACTAAATTAATAACAAATGAAGAGGGATATGCCAAATCGCCACTTCTTCCCTATGGCCATTATAAGATTAAAGAGATAACTCCTAGTGAAGGATATAAATTAGATTCAAAATCTTATAACGTTTTTATTGAAGAACATCTTAAAACTTTAACGGTTAATTCAAAAGAAGTAGTAATAAAATATAATTTCAATTTATTAAAAACAGCGGGAGATGGTAAAAGTGGCGTTATAGAAACAGAACCTAATGCTGAATTTAATATATATTTAAATAAGAATAATAATTATATGGGAAAAATAATTACTAATAAAGATGGTAAAGCCAAGATTACTCTTCCATATGGAATTTATCGTGTTTGTCAAATAAAAGGTAGTGATTACACCAATTTGTCTCCTTGTTTTACAATTAATATTAGTTCTCATGATGTAGAAAAAATTATAAACAATGAACCAATAAAAGCACGTTTAAAAATTAATAAAATTGACTCCCTAACCAAAAAGAATATTCCTTTAGCGGGGATTAAATTTAAAATTAAAAATTTATTAACTAATGAATATGTTTGTCAATTATCAACGTACCCAAATGTTCAAAATATTTGTGTTTATGAAACAAATGAAGATGGTATTTTGTATACACCTTATGAGTTATCCGGGGGTCTTTATGCCTTAGAAGAAATAGATCAAAGAATTGAAGGCTATTTATGGAATGATTCAATAATTCCTTTTGAAATTAGCAAAAATGTTGATTTTAAAGTAGATGATAAATTAGGAAGTATATTAGAAATTAATTTTGAGAATCAAGAAGTTAAAGGAGAAATTACCGTTAATAAAACAGGAGAAAAATTAGTTATAGAAGATAATAAATATTTCTATCAAAATACTCCTCTTTCTGATGTTACTTTTCTTTTATATGCTCAAGATGATATTTATAGTGGAGATAAATCATTAATTTATAAAAAAGATACTTTAATAAATTCTTTTAAAACTATTGATGGTTCTTTTACTATAAGTGATTTATATTTAGGAAACTACTATTTAATTGAAAAAGAAACTTTAAATGGGTATGTTTTAAACACTAATAAAATATATTTTTCTCTAAATTATATAGATCAATATACAAGTATAGTTCAAAAAAATATTACTATAAACAATGAATTAGAAAAAGGAACCCTTAATTTTCATAAAATAGATAATGAAAATAAACCACTTAAAAATGCAAAAATTGCTATTTATAGTTACAAAGATAATGAAGATGAAGCCATTTTAATATATGAAGGATACACTGATGAATTAGGAAATATAATATTAAATGACTTATTTATTGGAAAATTCTATTTAATTGAAATGGAAGCTCCAGATGGCTATCTTTTAAATAATACCAAATTATATTTTGAAATTAATAAAAATGCCGATGAAATAAATTTAGAAATGATTAATGAACCAGTTAAAAATAAAGATTTTACTTTTAATGTTCCCAACACATCAAATAATAATTATTTTTTCTTAATATTAATACCTATTTTATTTGGACTTTGTTATGAAAAAAGTAAAAATTATTAAAATAACTGTTATTATCTTAATAATTAGCTATTTAATTTATAATATAAGTGGTACAATTAATACTATTAATGATAAAAAACTTGTCAAAAATTATTTTAATTCTAATGATAAAGAAATAGCCAAACAAACAAAAGACAATTATATAGGTATTTTAGAAATTCCTAAAATTAAATTACAAAAAGGTTTTTATGATATAAATAATAAAAAAAACAATGTTAATAAAAATATTCAAGTATTAAAAAATTCTACTATGCCATCTGAGAATAATAGTGTTTTGGCTATTGCCTCGCACTCAGGAAATGGCAAAAAAGCTTTTTTTAAAAATCTTTATAAGTTAGAAATTAATGATCAAATAAATATATACTATCAAAATAAAATTTATTATTATACGGTAAAAGATATTTATGAAGATGAAAAAAATGGGAAAATTAGTTTTGATAAAAATTATGATAATATTTTAGTATTAACAACCTGTAGTTATAAAAAAAATAAACAGTTAATTATTATAGCAAATTTAGATAATCAAAAAAGCTTCTAATATATGAAGCTTTTTAATATGGTCTTGGATATGTAGGATAATAATAACTATAACTATAATTTCCATAAGGAAGATAAGGATTAAATCCTGGTTGCCCTTGATTTGGTGCTACATTATATATTGGTCTTGGGCGAGTTAGTCCGACTGCTGCCCCACCAATTAAAGCACCTCCTAAAAAGGGTAATAGAAAGTATCTTTCATTATTTAAATTAGTCAAAGGATAGTTATTGGGATAATTTACCACTCTATATCTGTTCATAATATATATTCCTTTCTTTATATATTATGATGATCTTTTTTTTAGCCACATTATAAAAGCCTATTAAATAGGCTTGATTTCTTTTTGGTGCTCATACTCGGACTTGAACCGAGACTTCCAAAGGAAAATAGATTTTGAGTCTATCGCGTCTACCTATTCCGCCATATGAGCAAGTACAATTAAATTATACCATAAAATGTTTCAATTTGTTAAACATTTTTATCTATTTCTTTATGAGGAAATAAATCTAATTCTTGATCATTTTTAGAGACAATTAAATCTGGTAAGTCATTTAATGTTGCAAGACCAAAAAAATCTAAAAACTCCCTTGTTGTTCTATATAAATTAGGTTTACCAGGTAAAGTACTTTTTCCAACAACCTTTATTAAATCTTTACTTAAAAGTTTTTTTATAACATATGAACTACTTATTCCTCTTATTTCATCTATTTCAATTCTTGTTATTGGTTCATTATAAGCTATAATTGCTAAAACTTCTAATTGAGATTGCGATAATGATTCATTTTTTTGTTCAACTAATTTTTGAAAATATTCTTTGTGTTCTTTTTTAGTTGTTAATTTAAAAGCATTTCCCAAAAAGCTTATTTTTAATCCTCTTTCACTATTTTCATATTCTTTTTTTAAAATAGTTAATAATTCTCTTGCTTTATTTTCATCAATATTTAAAGTTTTACAAATATCATCTAGAGTAACCCCTTCATCACCCATGACAAAAAGTAATCCTTCTAAAACCCCAACTAAATTCATCATTCTTCAACTCTTTCTATAACAATAGTACTAAATAATTTATCTTGTTTCAAGTTTATTTCTCGATTTCGGCTCATATCCAATATTGATAAGAAAGTAACTACAATATTTTCTTTAGTTAAAATATCAAATAATTCCGTAAATTCTAAAATCTTTTTTTCTTTAAGAAGCTTTCTAATTTCAATTGTTCTTTCTTTAATACTATATTCTTTTTTTGCTATTTTTGTAGTAATAGGTTTATTAAAATTAACTCTTTTTTGCATTTCTAAAAATGCTTTTAAAAGTTCTTCAACTGAAATATCAGTATTAATAATTTTTTGATCTTCAACATAGTCATTTAAATTTTCTGGTAATTTAGTATAATAATCTGCTCTCTTATCGGATAGTTCTTTAAATGTCTCAGTCATATTTTTATATTTCTCATATTCAATTAATTTATTTTTTAAATCTTCTTCACTTTTAATATTAAACTCTGTTTCTTCTTCCTCATCTTCATTTTTATTAATAAGCATTTTACTTTTTAAATGAATTAATTCTGAAGACATAACTAAATATTCACTATTTGTATCAATATCTGTTTTGTTTTTTTCAATAAATTCTAAATATTGATCTATTATATCTATTATATTAATTTCATAAATATCCATTTTTGATACTCTTACTAAATGTAATAATAAATCAAATGGTCCTTCAAAATCAGCTAATTGTATATTCATAAACCACCTATATTATTTGCATGTAAATCCATAAGTTTGAATTTCAAAATTTACTATTCTTACTGTTGAAGAACTATCAAAATAATATTTCTCATTTAATTTAGAAATATCCACTTCAGTTAAATCAAGAGAAGCAATAAAAGAAAAGCCATTCAATGTTCCATTAAATGTAGCATCAACCCCCGATAAGGCATTATAATTGCTCGCCCTATTTTGATATGCTAAATATTTTAAAGAATAATCTTTATCATTAATATTGCTATCCGTAACTGTATGTTTAACAGATATTAACTTATCCTCTTTAAACTTATAAATTAGTTCATCAATATTTTTAGTACAAACAATTGTGACTATACCATTTTCATCTTCTGGGTAAGAGGCAACTGGATAATCATCTATTGATTTTTCAATTAAAACAAGATAGTAAAATGGCGTTGATACATCCAAGGAAAAACTAACTTTTGAATTAGCATTTATACTATCAAAATCAATTTTCATTCTTTGAATAAGGGTTTTATCTTCTGTGTATAATTCCATAAAATACTTTCGATTAGTTAAATCAATTACGTCACTACTATTATTATTGGCATCAAAAGTTAAATTATTGTTTATATAATTAAAGTTATTTATCACTAGTCCACTTTCTGATAAAGACAAATCATTGTTAAAAACATTATAAACAATTTCTTTTGATTCGCCTTGATTATTAGGTTTATTTTTATTACCTGTGGCATTTTCAACAATGGTTTCTGAAGTTTGCTTTCCAATTAAGCCATTAATAAAAATGGTAATATCATTTATATAATAAACAACTAAAATAAAACAAATAAATATAAATATAACTCGTCCCAAATTATTTTTCTTTTTAAAAGAATAGCCTATAACTTGAGGTTTTAATTCAATATTCTCTAATTCTATTTTAGATTTTTTCTTTCGCATAACAATCCGCCCTTATTATTACTTTCTTATTATATCAAAAACTAATATAAATTAGCAATTTCAATTTTTACTATTTATTAAATCAGTAATTACTTTTTTCAATTCTTCATTTTCATCTTTTGTTAATTCATCATAACCGCTTTCTTGTGAATCAATTGTTCCGACATGAATAGATGTTACTTTACCATTTTTTAAAGCTACCAAAGTTGGAGCATAAATTCTTTTTTCATTAGTATCATAGTCATTATAATCATTATCAGTTAAATAATATTCATCTAAATATTCACTAAGTAAATCTAAAATTTCATAATAGCCATTCGTGCCTTTTTTAGTATTTTTTAATTCACCATCAACAATTTCAAAAGAAGATCTTATATCTTTAATATCTAAATAATAAATTTTTTCTTGTAATTTAGTTGCTACTTCGATAAGAGGATTAACTAAAGTCCGACACCAAGGACAACTATTAAAACCAAAATAAATAACTCC
>CANRLB010000043.1 GCA_947631365.1 uncultured Bacilli bacterium
TACAAAGTATTCATGCAAAAGTTTGATCCCTACTTTAATGTGGATCCTGGCACCATGAATCCAATTCAACATGGTGAGGTTTATGTCACATATGATGGGTGTGAAACAGATTTAGACTTAGGTCACTATGAAAGATTTATTGATGAGGAGTTAAATTACTCATCAAATATCACGAGTGGTAAAATTTATAAATCTGTTATTGAAAAAGAACGAAAAGGCGATTACTTAGGAGCCACCGTCCAAATGGTACCGCATATTACTAATGAAATTAAAAACAAAGTTTATGAAGCTGGTACATCATCTAATGCGGATATTGTTATAACGGAAATTGGTGGTACTGTTGGAGACATTGAATCGCAACCTTTTATTGAAGCTTTAAGACAAGTACAATATGAACTAGGACGAGATAACACTTTCTTTATTCATTGTACTTTAATTCCTTATATTTTTGGCTCTGGAGAATTAAAGACTAAACCAACGCAAAATAGTGTTAAAGATCTACGAAATATGGGAATCACACCAGATGCTTTAGTATGTAGAGTTCCTTACGAAACAAATGACTCATTAAAAAATAAATTATCACTATTCTGTTCTATTCCTGTTAGCAATATTATAGATTCAGTTGATGTTAATAATATTTATGAAATCCCAATTAATTATCATAAGCAAAAAATAGATGAAATTATTTTAAAACAATTTAATTTACCACTTAAAAGAGCTCATTTAAAATATTGGGAAGATTTAATTAAAACTGTTGAAAACTTAAATGGCGAAATTGAAATAGCTTTAGTAGGTAAATATGTAGAACTTCATGATGCATATCTATCTGTAGCGGAATCTCTTCGTCATGCTGGATACGCAGTAAGTAAAAAAATAAATATTAATTGGATAGATTCTGAGATCTTAGAAAAAGAATCTGCTAATTTAAAGAAAATATTTAAAAATGCTCAAGGTATACTTGTTCCTGGTGGCTTTGGATCTCGCGGTATTGAAGGCAAGATAAAAGCTATTAAATATGCCAGAGAAAATAAAATTCCATTCTTAGGTATTTGCTTAGGAATGCAACTTGCTGTAATTGAATTTGCTCGTAATGTTTGCCATATTGAAGATGCTAATTCAACGGAATTTAATCCGATGTGCAAAAATCCAATAATAGATTTAATGGCAGATCAAAAAGCCATAATTAATATGGGTGGTACTTTAAGACTCGGTAATTATGAATGTAAAATAAGCAAAAATACTTTAGCTTATAAAGACTATAAAACTGATACTATTTTAGAGAGACATCGTCATCGTTATGAATTTAATAATTTATATAAAAATGAATTAGAAAAAAATGGTATGGTATTTTCAGGAATTAATACTAAAGCAAACTTAGTTGAAATTATTGAAATCCCTAATCATCCTCATTTTATAGCTAGTCAATTTCATCCTGAATTTAAAAGTAGACCTACTAAACCCCATCCATTATTCTTAAGCTTTATTGAAGCTGCAAATAAAATCAGGAACAAATAAAATTGTTTCTGATTTTTTATAGTTTATAAATTTTTCTTTTTAAATAAATTTTATATACTGCAATAATTACAATTAATATCATTGATATCATTGTTACTATTTCTATTATTATTACATTTTGACTTGGCCCTGTTTGTGGATTATTTATATTTGGATTTGTACTCCCTGTTCCTTTTCTCTTCTTAAAGTAGTAATTTACTTCGATATCTCCTGTTACTTCTCCTTGATAATTCTCTGGCATTCCTACTAATTCCCATATGCTTCCATCTACTACTCCATAATCTGTAACATATTTGTCACCATAATATACTGTTATTTCACTTGATTCCTCTATCTTCTTATCGGTTCCTTTTTCATAGTAATTTACTGTTATTTTATATTCTCGCTTCTTATAATAGTAATTTACTTCGATATCTCCATCTACTGTTCCTTCTTTATTTGCTGGCTCTTCTACTAATTCCCATTTCTTTTTATCTATCTTATTATCATTGGTTGTATATTCATCTCCATATTTATGACTAGTTACTTCTGATTCTTCTATCTTTTCCCCTGTCTCTTCATCATAATAATTGACTTCCAATGTATATTCATTATTTTTAAAATAATAATCTACTTCTGTATCTTCATATATTATCCCTGGTGTTGTTCCTTCTGTTCTTACATATTCCCAATAGTCTTCATCTATCTTATCATAATTTGTTAGATATTCATCTTTATAGTTATATGTATACCTATCTCCTTTTGCTATTTTTGCCTTTGTTTTATCATCATAATAATTTACCAATAATCGATATTTTAATCTATTAAAATAGTAATTTATAGTATATGATTCTTGCTCTCCATCTATTTCCCCTTCTACTGGATCTCCATCATTTGAAACATATTCCCATATATCTCGATCTATCTTATCATAATTGGTATAATAATGCCCTGTATAATAATATATGGTCTTATCTGATTCATCTATCTTTTCATTTTCATTTGTCTGTGCATCATAATAATTTACTGTTACTGGATATTCTCTTTTTTCAAAATAATAATTTACTACTGTATTTCCTTTTATTTTTCCTTCGATTATTTTGGTGTCTTTATCTACTTCGTTTCCTTCTCCTACTTCTACTTCACTTTTATCTATGCGCCACAACTTTAAATCTATTTTATCATAATTTGTCTTATATGCATCATCATAATAATATATTGCATCAGATACATCTTGTGGTGCTATTGTATTCTTAGTACTTCCTTCTATATAATTTACCGTTAATTTATATTTCATTTTGACAGATACTTCATTTGTATCTTTGTTTTCAGTTGGACAACTATCATCTTTACATATTGAAGAAGTTGTTGTTGCTTTATTTGTTACTTTCTCTAAGTTATATGTATCACTCTTTACTGTTACTGGTATTTGCAATTTATATGTATGTGCATAAAAATCCACATCATCAAATTTTGCCGATTTTGCCGTAGCTGTTACAGTATTTCTTGATACACCAATTGTAAAGTAACTTGTTACATCGGTATTTGTTTCATTAATTACTTTTATATTATTTTTATCAATTGTTAAATGACTATCTATGGTATCTTTTATTACTACACTATTAAATCTTGAAGTCTTATATAAATTTTTATATATTTCATTAAATGAAAGCAATGTTCCATAATAGTTATTTGGTATATATTGAGATACTGTATAAGTAAACTTTTCACCTGGGGTTGCACTTTCTTTATCTGCACTTTTAATCGGATCACTTATTGTGTATGGATATGGAGATGCAAACATATAAAGTATACCGCAACTTGTTCCACTATAGGTAAAAGTGAATGTTGAATTTGTAATACCATTAGTACCTATAAAAGCTGAACTTTCATAATAAATCGCATTAGTATTGCCATTAAATCTCTCATCAATTGCAATACCATTTGATTCCTCTTTTAAAGTATGTCCATAACTACTATGTTTTTTATTTTTATTATAATAAATGTGTGATTCTCCACCTGATGGAGTATGAGGTACTACTCCTTCTTCACCACTAAACAATTCATTTCTATATTGTGATTCATCTTCCACATAAATATCAAAATCCCAATAAATACCACTTACAGAACTTATATTACCAAGTTCACCCGTATCACTTTTATCATTATATGTTCCTGCTTTATAATATGTCATAGAAAAATCGGCTTGAGCATATGATGTATTAAATGCAAACACTAATGGTTGATTTACTTTTTGAGAATAAACATCATAAGTTGAGGGATCATTTTGTGATTTTGGTATTCGATAAGAAGTTCCAATACTTAAAGAAACGTGTCCACTTGATACTGAACTAAATTTTTTTACATTATTTATTTTTACTAATACATCTAATAATTCACCATTTTTATTTGTGGCACAATTTGTAATTAATGCTATAAATTCATTACCAGGCATTATATTACCTCTATAAATTAAATAATCTCCCTCACCTTTATCTCCGGTATCTTTAATTACTTCGATTGTCGTTTTATCTGTCATAAATAAAGTAGAATATGAATAATCATCATTTATTTTATCTATAGCACTCCAATCATGATAAATTGTTGTTCCAGCTGAATAAGCTTTATTGATAAATACAATAAAGCCAATAGCAATAAATATTACAAAAGATAAAATTGATATTAAATATAGTTTTTTTCTTTCTCTCATATTCTATCCTCATAATTCTATACTGTACTACATAGTACTATATTATACTAATATAAGTATACAACTTTAATAAGTTTATTGCAATAAAAATGGCAAACAAAAAAAGAGTAAAACAGCAAAAATTTACTCTTTTAATTTTTAAACATTATATATTTTCTTTTTATGTTGTTTATATATAATTATTGCCCCGCTTAATAAAACTACCATAGTGATAATCGGAATCACAATCATACCAGTAGGTGGGTTTTCAATTATTACTGGGGTAAAATAATAATCAACTACAATATTGCCATTTACAACTCCGCTAGCGTTACTAGGAGTTTCAGCTAAAGCCCAACTACTATCAATATTAGAATAATCTGTTTTATATTCATCATTTAAATAATATGTCAATTCTTTACTATCAGCAAGTTTATTATTAGTACCTTTTTCATAATAGTTAACTATTACTTTATATTTTAATGTAATAGATTTACCACTACTTTCAGGATTATTAGTAGTACAATCTAAAGTTGATTTGCATTTAGTCGAATTAACTCTTATTTTTGCTAAAGTAATTTTATCAACATCTTTAATATCATCTTTTACTTTTACTGGTAAACTTATTTTATAAGCATGACCATAGAAAGTTGATACTTCAAAAGAACTTTCTTTAGCTTCAATAGTCAAAACATTATTTTCGAAAGTCGAATTAAAATATTCTGTAACATCTTCTCCCAATTCATTAACTATTTTAAGTCCCTTCAAATCAATTTCTAAATTATTATCTATGGTTTGGGTTAATTTAAAATCTCTATATCTAGAATTTTTATACATATGTTCATAAGTGCTTTGGAAATCATATATTGTACCATAATAATTGTTTGGTATGTATTGTGTTATAATATAATTAATTTGCTCGCCAGCAACTACTTCTTTAGAATCAAAATTATTAATTGGTTTATCTAAATCATATGGATAAGGAGAAGCAAAAACAAAATATAAATTACTACTTGCTCCACTAAAAGTTAAATTAAACGTTGAATCTTTTAAACGACTATTTCTTAAGAAAATAGCATTTTCATAATATAAATTATCAATATTGCTACCAGATTTAGAACTAATAGCTATACCATTATCTTGTTCTTTATATTCATAAGAATAACCAGAATTCTTATGGATTTTAGATTTATTATAGAATATGTTAGCATCACCAGAAGCTGGAACAATGCCTTCATCACCATTGAAAAGATCGGTTGTATAACTTCCACCAACTGTACTAGCTAAATTATCAAAATCCCAAATAGTACCACTAGCAGCAGTTATATCACCTAACTTACCAACATTAGATTCATCTCTATAAGTATCAGTTAAATAATAAGTTACATTTAAATTTGCTTTAGCTTTTGATGTACCTAATTCAAATACAATAGGTTCATTTTCTTTTGGTGTAATAGTTTTAGCTGTACTAGGATCAGAAAAAGAATTAGCTACATTATAAGAATTTTTAATACCAAAAGTAACAAAGCCATCTTCAAAAGAAGCAAAATGTTCTACATTATTTATTTTTACAACTGCATCTAATAATTCACCTTTTTTATTAACAGCACTTTTAGTAATTAAGATTATTAATTCATCATTAGGTTTAATGTTAGTCCGATAAAATTTATAATTGCCAGATGAATCTCCAGAATCACTTTGATGAATATCTTTGATAATCTTAATTTGAGAATCTTTGGACAAAAACAAAGTTGAATATGAATATTCTTGCCCCATACTATAAGTGCTAGCATAACTATAATATGTAGTTTGAGCTGCTACTATTTGAAAATTAAATATAAAAGCAACAACCACAATTACCCAAAATTTTAATTTCTTCATATTTTCATACTTCCTTCTACCATAATTATAAATTACGATTTTGACAAATGTAAATGCTTTTTGCCAAATAAATTGCAATTTAATGTAAACATTTGTATATTCAAAATTAATTTCCCCAATTTTTTGCTTTTAATACCTATTATAGTTTATAAATTTTTCTTTTTAAATAAATTTTATATACTGCAATAATTACAATTAATATCATTGATATCATCGTTACTATTTCTATTATTATTACATTTTGACTTGGCCCTGTTTGTGGATTTTCTATCTCTGCTTGCCTAAAGTAATAATTTACTATTAAATCCCCATTTACTATTCCCTGATAATTTTCTGGCATATTTACTAATTTCCATACCTCTTCATCTACATTATTATAATCTGTTATATATTGTTCTCCATAATATGCTTCACTTTCTCTTGATTCTACTATTTTATTTTCTGTTCCTTCTTCATAATAATTTACTGTTATTTTATATTCTCGCTTCTTATAATAGTAATTTACTTCGATATCTCCATCTACTGTTCCTTCTTTATTTGCTGGCTCTTCTACTAATTCCCATTTCTTTTTATCTATCTTATTATCATTGGTTGTATATTCATCTCCATATTTATGACTAGTTACTTCTGATTCTTCTATCTTTTCCCCTGTCTCTTCATCATAATAATTGACTTCCAATGTATATTCATTATTTTTAAAATAATAATCTACTTCTGTATCTTCATATATTATCCCTGGTGTTGTTCCTTCTGTTCTTACATATTCCCAATAGTCTTCATCTATCTTATCATAATTTGTTAGATATTCATCTTTATAGTTATATGTATACCTATCTCCTTTTGCTATTTTTGCCTTTGTTTTATCATCATAATAATTTACCAATAATCGATATTTTAATCTATTAAAATAGTAATTTATAGTATATGATTCTTGCTCTCCATCTATTTCCCCTTCTACTGGATCTCCATCATTTGAAACATATTCCCATATATCTCGATCTATCTTATCATAATTGGTATAATAATGCATTGTATAATAATATATAGTCTTATCTGACTCATCTATCTTTTCATTTGTTTGTGCATCATAATAATTTACTGTTACTGGATATTCTATCTTTTCAAAATAATAATTTACTACTGTATTTCCTACTATTGTTCCTTCTATTATTTTATTTGTTTCGTCTACTACTTCTCCTTCCCCTTCTGCTACTTCACTTCTTACTATTCGCCACATTCTATGTTCTATCTTATCATGATTTGTTTTATATTCATCATCATAATATATTGGTTTTGTTACATCTGGATCTGCTATTTTATTTTTTGTCCCTTCTTCTAAATAGTTTACTGTTAATCCATATGGTATCTTTTCAAAGTAATAATTTACTACCGTATTTTCTTTTATTTTGCCACTTATTGTTTTATCTCCCGCTATTGTCCCTTCTCCTTTTTGAACCTCACTTCTTACTATTTTCCATTTTAGTTGATTTACATTACTATAATTTGTACTATATGGATCATCATAATATAACGGATTTGTTACATCTGCTGGCATATTATCTATTGGTTTATTTGTTCCTTCTTCTAAGTAATTTACTGTTAAAGTATATGGTCTTCTTTCAAAATAATAATTTACTGTTGTATCTTTAGTTATTTTTCCACTTGTAGCATCTCCATCACTTCTTACAAATTCCCATACTTTTAAATCTACTTTGTTATAATTTGTACTATAACTATCATTATAATAATAAGTTTCTGAATCTGATGTTGCTACTTTACTACCCGGTTTACCTTCTTCATAATAATTGACATTTAATTTATATTTTATTTTAACATCTACTTCATTTGTATCTTTGTTTTCAGTTGGACAATTACTATCAGTTTTACATATTGAAGACGTTGTTGTCGCTTTATTTTGTATTTTATCTACTCCATATGTATCACTTTTTACAGTCACTGGTATTTGCAATTTATATGTATGAGCATAAAAATCTACATTGTTTAACATAGTTGATGTAGCTGTTGCAGTAACAGTATTTCCTGATACACCAATTGTAAAGTAACTTGTTACATCGGTACTTGTTTCATTAATTACTTTTATATTATTTTTATCAATTGTTAAATGACTATCTATGGTATCTTTTATTACTACACTATTAAATCTTGACGTTTTATATAGATTACTATATATTTCATTAAATGAAAACAATGTTCCATAATAGTTATTTGGTATATATTGAGATACTGTATAAGTAAACTTTTCGCCCGTTGTTGCACTTTCTTTATTTACACTTTTTGTTGGTTTATCTATTGTGTATGGATATGGGGATGCAAACATATAATATATACCACAACGTGTTCCACTATAGGTAAAAGTGAATGTTGAATTATTAAAATCTTTAGTAGTCATAAATGCTGAACTTTCATAATAAATTGTATTGGTATTACCACTATTCCTTTCAGAAATTGCAATACCATTTGATTGTTCTTTTAAAGTATGACTATAACTTCCATGTCTTTTATTTTTATTATAATATATATCTGAAGTTCCTACTTTTGGCACCATTCCTTCATACCCATTAAATAATTCATTATTATAGTCTGAATCTTCATTCTCAATATCAAAATCCCAATAAATACCACTTACAGAGCTTATATTACCAAGTTCACCCTTATTACTTTCTGATTTATATGTTCCTGCTTTATAATATGTCATTGTAAAATCAGCTTGGGCATAATATGTATCAAATGCAAACACTAGTGGTTCATTTACTTTTTGCGTATATGTTTTATATGTTTCCGGATCATTTTGTTTAGTAGCAATTTGATATGGTGATCCAATTTGGAATGTAACATAACTTTCTGAGGCATTACTAAATTTTTTAACATTGTTTATTTTTACTACTACATCTAATAACTCACCATTTTTATTTGTGGCACAATTTGTAATTAATACTATAAGTTCATCACCAGGTTTAATATTATCTCTATTAAACAAACTGCTACTATATTCACTATTATATGCTCCGGCTTTTTTCATTTCTTTAATAATAGTATTAGATGATCTAAATAAAGTAGAATATGAATAATTTTCATCTATTTTTTCGATAGCGCTCCAATCATGATAAATTGTTGTTCCAACTGAAAATGCTTTATTTAAAAAAACAATAAAACTAATTGCTACTACAATTAAAAACATAAAAATTGGCAATGTATATTTACGTTTCATATTCACTTTCTCCCCAAATGCTATCATTCTTATTTTTATCACTATTTAAAACTTACTTATTATCTATACAAAATTATAACTCGCCAAATTATCTCTGTCAATCATTAAGCAAATATTGTTAAACCTTTTTGAAAATGTCAGTATAAGATTTTTTGAAAATGTCAGTATTTTAAGTATGATAGAATATACCT
>CANRLB010000044.1 GCA_947631365.1 uncultured Bacilli bacterium
TGTAGTTTTCTTATTAAAACTCCCCACTAGATTTTCTATAGGTACTTTTTTATCTCCCCACTAAATTATCTAGAGCCGATTTTTTTATATTAATTAAAATTTACGATATAAACCAATGGCTTTTCCTAAAATGGTACAATTATCTAAAATAATTGGATTCATCGTATCATTTTCGGGTTGCAATCTAATATGACCATTTTCTTTATAAAATCTTTTAATTGTGGCTTCATTTTCTTCAGTCATAGCTACAACTATATCGCCATTTTTAGCACTATTTTGTTTTTGAACAATCACATAATCACCATCAAATATTCCTGCTTTAATCATGCTTTCACCACTAACATGTAAAGTAAATATTGTTTCTTTAGCTGGAATTAATGAGGCTGGAATATCAAAAAATTCATTTGGTTGTTCAATCGCAGTAATAGGATTTCCCGCAGTTACCTTTCCTAGAAGAGGAACTTTTATAATCTCTTCATTTTTTTCTAAATATTCGTTTTCACAAAGTATTTCAATTGTTCTAAATTTATTGCTGGTTGTTTTAATGTAACCAAGTGATTCTAGATTTTTCATATGAACGAAAACAGTAGCTGGACTTGAAAGTCCAACACCTTTACATATCTCTCTAATAGCTGGTGGATAACCGTGAGAGGCTGTATATTTTTTAATGTAATCTAGAATATCTTTTTGTCTTTTAGTTAATTCTTTAGTATTCATTTTTCCCTCCTAATTAAATTCTACTATAGTTTTTCCAAAATGTCAAACAAATGTTTATTTTTTAAAAAAACTATTGATACGAACTAATGTTTTTTGATATGATGGTTAAGAAAGAAGGAGTGATAATTATGAAAAAAACATTAATTAATTTAGGAGGACTTATAATATTTTATATGATTCTTATTTTTGGAGTAATTATCCTGAATATCCGATTTACAGAACTTAATAAAAATATAAAAACTGGTTTAATAATAAATGTATTGACTTAATTATTATTCAAGCTTAAAATATTTTTTCAATAGTGAAAAGAGGAGTTATCATGGAAAAATTAACAATCGATAAAATAGAGAATACTTACTCATTTACCAATGAAAATTTAACCGAATATCAAAATATTGTCGATTTTAATGGCAAATCGGTTTTAACAGTTGTAGGTAGTGGGGATCAATATTTTTCATCTCTTCTTTTTGGGGCTAAAGAAATAGATTTATTTGATAACAATTTAACGGCATTATATTATTTTTATCTAAAATATTATGCAATTATGATTTTAAGTTATGAAGATTTTCTTACAAGTTTCTTTTATGATAAAAATACCCATGAAAATTATAGTAAAGTAAGGGATTATTTACCAGATGAAGTAAAAGACTTTTTTGATAAAGTATTGCAAGAAAAAAGTTTATATTCTTTATTATATAAGCATTTTACTTTACCAACTTCTGCGAATAATATTGATAGAACAATTCCTTATTTAAATGGCAAACGTTATTATGAATTGAAAGAGTTACTTAAAAATACCACTTTTCCTAAAATGTTTTTAAAAGACTTACTTATTTTATATGAATCATTAGATAAAAATTATGATATTATGATTTTCTCTAATATTTATCCTTATTTAAATATGAGTGTTAAGAAATACCGTCACTTTTTAAAAAAATACGAAAAATTTTTAAATAAAGATGGTGTTATTTTTGCTAATTATGAATGGCTCTCATTTGAGAAAGAATTTAAATTGTATGGGTTTAAAAGTCATTATGTCCCATCTTCTATAGAAGCAAAGGCTAAACTAGATTATAAAAATAATATTTTAACTTTAAAAAAATGATTCTAAATCATTATTAATTGTTTTATTTATAAAATAAGTTTATAATTATTATGAGGGACAATATGAAAAAGAAAATATTAGTGATGTATGCAAGATATGGTTCCGGCCATAAAGCAATTGCGGAGTATGTCGCAACATATATAAAAACCCATAATGATTATGAAGTAAAAGTAATAGATATAACAGATTATGGAAATAGTATTGCCAAATTAACGGTTAAATTTATGGATTATGTTTTGAATCATCATCAAGAATTCTTATTTGATTTTGGTTATGAATTAATGGACCATAAAATATCAACAATAGGCAATAACTTTTTTGCAAGAAAGAGTTACGGGTCAGAAAAATTAAAAAAAGAAATAGTTGATTTTGATCCTGATATTACAATTTCTAGCCATTTTTATTGTAGTAATTTAATAACATATTATAATAAATTAGGGTTAATTAAAAGTAAGCTTTTTACGATTATTACCGATTACCGGGCTCATGAATTTTGGATTAGAAATAAAAAAACAGAAGATGGGTATATTGTTGGTAATAAAATAGTAAAAGAAGAACTTATTAAAAAAGGAGTTCAAAGTAAAAAAATATATGCTTATGGGCTTCCTTTAAATATAACAAAAATTAATAATTTAGATGATGATTGGGCTATTTATAAAAGATATGGGTTAAGAAATCACGAAAAAGTTTACTTGTTTTTTGGGGGCTCATCTTCAGGTAGTATGTATTATTTTAATTATTTTAAAGCTATAACTAAAATTAATTTAAAAGCGAGTATTATTTTTATCTGTGGTAAAAATGCTAATTTAAAGAAAAAATGTGATGAATTTGTTAAAAAAAATCAATTGCAAAATATACGAGTTTTAAGCTATTCTAATGATGTTTTAAATCTAATGAAAATTAGTGATTTAGTTATTAGTAAACCGGGGGGAGCGACACTTACTGAATGTTTGGAAATGAAAGTGCCAATGTTACTTATTCCCGGAATTGGAGGACAAGAAAAATATAACGCGAGATTTATGGCTCGAAAAAAATATGGCATAAAAGTAAAAAGTGTTTGGGGATTTAAAAAAACTCTTAAAAATATGCAAAAAAATCCTTCAATAATTAAGAAAATGGAAGAAAGATTAAATAACTTAGATAATAATGAATCAGTTATTAAAATAAATAATTTAATTAAAAGAAGTTAGTGAGGTAGTTATGAGTAAAATAGATGAGAAAATCATCAAAAATATCAAAATGCTAAGTTTGGATATGATATATAAAGCAGGAAGTGGTGATGCTGGAATTGTTTTTTCAGCTGCTAATTTGTTTTATAATTTATTTAAAAATCATTTGATATTTGATCCCAATGATGAAAATTTTATTAATAGAGACAGAATAGTTGTTTCCAATCGTTTATTACCTTTATTATATTCTTGTCATTATATGTTTTATAAAGATCAAAATATTGATGATTTAAAAGACTATAAAAGTTATAATTCTCATCTTGCTGGTTGTGCTTTAAAAAATAATATTTGTGATATACCATCTTTTAAAACCGGTGATATTATTGCCTCTGCTGTTGGTATTAGTTTAGGAAGTAAATATTTAAAAAATTTAATTAAAATTGAAAATGCTAAAGCTAAATTAGTTTCTTTTAAAACTTATTGCATTTTTACAATGGATGAAATAATGAGTGGATTATGTTATGAAGCAATGAGTTTTGCAAGCCTTCACAATTTAAGTGATTTAATTTTTATTGTTATTAAAAATGAAATTGCCAAAGATAGTAGTAATAAAGAAACCTTTAAAGAAAATTTAACTGATCGTTTTATTGCTCTTAATTTTAATGTTTCAGTAGTTAACAGTGTTAATTCTATCAATGGAGCTTTAGATGATGCTAAAAATAGTAAAAAACCATCAGTAATTATTGTAAATAGTGTATATGGTAAATCTTCATCCATAGAAAACAATAATAGTTTTTATAATCTTCCATTAAAACAAGATGAAATGGACAAATTAAGAAATGACTATGGTATTCTAAATCCTTTTTCAGTTGATAATGAGTTATTAATGGCTATAAGAAAAGATATTTCTAAAAGACTTAGTAAATATTTAATTAATTATCATAAAGAAAAAGACCTTTTAATGCAAGACTTAAAAATAAAAGAAATAGTTAATTTTTTAGAAACTGGTAAAATAAAGATAGATTTAAATGTTGAAAATATTAAGATAAATGATGATTATCAAGAAAAATTAACTAAAGGTAATAATAAAGTTTTAAATATTATAGCTAATAAAAGTCCTTTTATTTTATGTGGTAGTGATGATAATTTTGTTAATACCCTAGCGTTAATTAATAAAACGAATATTATGAGTAATGAAAATCCAATGGGGCGAAATATTTTATTTGGCAGTAGAACATTAGCGATGGGAGGAATTGCTTTAGGTCTTTCTTCTTTAGGTTTTAAAGTATTTATTAGTACGCCTTTAACAAATGCTCCCATTTTAAATAGTTTTATTAAACTTAGTTCTTTAAATAATTTAGATGTTAATTATATTTTTACTAATGATTCTTTTACTAATTCTGATGCAGCAAATGAATATCATGCTTTTGATGAAATAGATAGTTTAGCTAAAATACCTAATATTATTTTATATAGACCTTGTGATATAAATGAATTAATTGGTGTTTATGATTCATTATGTAAGCTTTCTAAAAGTAGTATTATTATCTTAAATGATGATGTTTTACCAAAATTTAATTTTACTAACTCTAAATATGTTATTGCGGGATCTTATCGAGTTAAAAAAGAAGAACAAAGAGTTATTGATGCAATAATTATTGCCTCAGGTAGTGAAGTACCCTTAGCTTTAAAAATAAGCAAGGAATTAGAAGAATATGATATTAATTTGAGAGTTGTATCAATGCCTTCTAAATCTCTTTTTGAATTACAAAGTGAAAGATATAAACAAATGCTTTTGCCAAAAGATGTTTTAACATTTACTATAGAATTTGCAAGCTTTGAATATTTAGGTGAATATGCTACTAGTAGAGATTGTGCATTTCAAATAAATAATTTTTTCTTAGGGGGAACTAAAGAAGAAAAATTAAAATATTATAATTTAAATATTGACGCGATTAAAGCTAAAATAATAGAAATTTTAAAAAAATAGCTAAAATGGCAAAAACCGACAAATTTTTCAATTCGCATCTTATATAATAAAAATAGGTGATGAGATGCGAAGTTTTTATATTTTTAAAATTAAAAAAGAAATAACCATTTTAACTAAAGAAATTCCTTATAATTTATATAAGACAATTGATAATTTATATTATTTAGATAGTAATAATACCGATATATCTTTTAATATTTTTAATGATTTGTTTGATACTTTTGATGTTTCCTATATGAATAAAAGAATAAATAATTTATTTAAAGATAATCGTTTTTATAGTTTTAATAATAATATTCATAAAATAGAGAATAAATATAAACCAGAAATAAGCTATTTAAAAGTATATAAATCTCATATTTATATTAAAAGTGATGCGATTAATCCCTCTTTTTTAAAAAATTATCTAATGAGTGATAATTTATTTGTTTGTGATTTTAAAAATAAAGATTACTTTTGGTTAAATGAATTTGTGAGATAAAAAAATTCAAATAGCCAAAAAATTTGATATAATTATTTGGAGGAGTCCAATATGAATGAAAGCAAATATTTAAAAATTGTTGATGATGATGGCAAAGTAATAGAATATGAAATATTATGTGTTTTTAAATTAACAAAAACCGATAAAAATTATATTATTTATACGGATAATACAAATAATGAAATGGGAGATTTAAATGTTTATGCTTCCATTTATTACCCTAATGAAAATAATAGATTAGAAGTTATTGAAACAGATGAGGAATGGCAAGAAGTCGAAAAACGTTTAAAAGAATTACAACAACAATAATGAGGAGTGATAAAAATGCCTAATAAAGTAAATTTGGATATTAATGATATTGTAACCCAGTTAGAGCACTTAGATTATAATTATTTAGTAAATACATTATCTCGTATTTTTACTTATTCAGCCACCTTTTTTATAGCCCATAAAGCATTTAAAAGTTATGAATTACATAGAAATTTTAAACCTGAAAATATTCAATCGGTAAGTATTGCCCCAGAAATAATACAAGAATATTCAAGTGTTGATATTAAATCTTTAGCGGCCAAAAATTTTGGCGAAGCCATTAGTAAATTTGCTAAAGTTGTTATCAAAAAATTTCCAGCAAATGATTTAACTATTTTTTATAATAATATAAACGAATTAACTGTAAAGCATAAAAATTTTGCCCTTAGTGATTCTGAAGCCGATTATATCATAAAAAAGAAGATAATAAGAGTAGATGGTAAAAATTATTTATCTGCCATTTATCACGAATTGTTCCATATGTCTAGTTCAATATTTAAAGATGGTATATGTTATTCTGGCTTTCAACAAACATCATTTAAAAATGGCATAATTAATATAGGTGAAGCCATAAATGAAGGCTATACCCAATTACTAGCAGAAAGATATTTTGGTAAAGACAATGATGATGAAGAAGATGAATTTGAAGTCGATACAGTCAAACAATTAGAAAAAATTATTGGAAAAGAAAAGATGGAAAGTTTATATTTAAATGCCAATTTACTTGGTTTAATCAATGAATTAAAAAATTATGCTTCTGAAGAAGAGATAAGTAATTTTATTTTTGGAACAGACTTTTTATTTAAACATCTTTATGAAAAAAATATTCTTCCATTTGAAAAAAAGGCGGTATTAAGAAGCTTAAAAAACGTCAAAGAATTTTTAGTTAAAGCGTATACGGAAAAATTAAAAAGGCAACTTGAAAGTGGAAAAATAACTGCTAATGAAATGAGTAAAGAACTAACTTTATATATTGTATCTTTAGGTTCTAGTATTAAGCCTAGAAAACATAAATATGAATTTTTATCACCAATGGATTTACAAGATATTATAAGTAACGTAATAGGAAAGAGAGTGGAAGTTAAAGCTGAAAGCAAAGAAATAAAAGGATTATCAGCCAAAGGAAGATAATTATTTATGAAATGTCTAACTAATAGTAGAGTTTAATTTCTACTATTTTATTTTATAATTCCTCCAGAAAAACTAACGAATTTGGTGATGCCAGAGATTATATTAAAGATGCATTACTAAATGCTTTAGAAAAATGGATTGCCGAAGATGAATATACAGAATTAAAGAATATTTTAGATAGTGAAAAAGTATTAGTATTTGGTAAATAATTAATAAAGCACTGAAGTTAAAAAGATCAGTGCTTTTTACATTTAAAAAGTTGTTTCTCATATAGCAATAATTACTATTTTATGCTAGAATTAAAGAGTGGTAACTATGAAGTTTAAATTAAATGATTATATAATTGAATATGAAATAGTTAAAAAAGATAATAAAAATCTTTATTTTCGTTTTGATGAAAATTGTAAACTAATTATTACTGCTCCTAAGTTCATAACTGATTTAGAAGTTAAAAATTTAATTACCAAAAATTCTAGTGCTATTTTAAGAATGTATGAAGATGCTAAAGAAAGAACTAATCGTGATGGATTGTTTCGATATTTAGGGAAAAAATATAAAGTTATTTTTGATAATCGATTTAAAGATATTGTAATAGAAGATGAAGTTATAACATGCCATGATGAAGGATCTTTAGAAAAGTTTTATCAAAGTGAATGTGAAAGGATTTTTAAAGAAGAAATTGAAGTATGTAAAAAATGTTTTAATAATTTACCAGAATTTAAATTAAGAATAAGAAAAATGCGTACTAGATGGGGTGTTTGTAATACTAAAGATAAAATAATTACTTTAAATAGTGAACTATTAAAGAAAGATATTGCTTTGATTGATTATGTTATTGTTCATGAAATGGCTCATTTTTATGAAGGCAATCATAGTAAAGATTTTTGGCATATAGTGGAAATGGTTATACCAGATTATAAAGAAAGACGTAAAAAATTAAGATACTAATAAAGAAGGTAATATATGAATGAGTACGAAAAATATTTAGAAGATGTTTTGAATAATGCTTATGATGAAGTATTACCATTAGTTAAAGCCATTAATAAAATTGGTTTTTGTCCTTGTTGTGGTGGTACATATTATGGGGCTATTTGTAAATATTGTAATACAGTAAATGAAGATTTAAAAAAATATGTTCAATCTTTAGAAAATATTTTGAAACATCTTTTATCTATGATAGAAAATTTACCTGTTGAAAAGATAGGCTATAATAAATTATTTACCCTTTTAGCTAAATTAGAAGCCAATGAGTTACCTATTATAGATACTTTGTTTAAAAAATATCATTATGAAGATGTTTTAGAACAAATTTATTTAGAAATTAAAAATAAAGGTTTTGATTTACCTTTAAATGAAAAAGAAATAGATGTAAGTGAAGTAATTATTTATCGTAATCTTAAAAATAAAGATCGCCATTCAAGTGATATAGAATATTTAATGAGTATTTTTGTTAGAAAACTAATCATTAATTCTCTAAGTGATGATAAGGAACTAATGATTAGTTATGAGGCATTTGTTCTACTAGTAAAAGAATTTACGGAAACAGAGATTAGTTTATTTTATAATCGTGGTAAATGTCGTATTGTTTATGAATTAGAATATCATGACAATGATGAATTGGTTTTTGGGACAGCTCATTTTAACGTAGTGAATATTTCTGATTATGAGGTTAAATCATTATATTATAATGGCAGTAATTCTTTGCTAGAAACAATTTTTCATGAAATTAACCATGTAAGACAACAAGCCGTAACTTATAAGCAAAAAGCAGTTTCAGAATTTGATTTATTACAGATAAAAGACCGTGTTTTAGGAGCTTATTTAAATGGCTATACAAAAGAAAATTATCATCAATTATCTTATGAACTAGAAGCTTATTTTTGTGGCCTAAGAGATCAAAGATTAGCTCTTATTAATATAGGAATATCTTTTAATAAAGAAACTAATGCATTAATAGATAATAAGTTGAGAGAATATTATCAAGCCTTTTTAAATAAAAAAAGAACTTTGAATGGTCAAAGTATTGATATAGACAAGGTTTTTGAAAAAATATTATTAACGCATCCCAATTTATTAAGAGAATATCCTTGCTTAAAAAATTTATATAAAATTGAAAACAATTTAGTAGTGAGAAAAAGTAATGATGAATTAACTAAAGAATTTTTAATGATTTTAGAAGATACAACAATTACGGCCGAAGAAAAAGAAAAATATAAAGCAATGTATAAATTATATGGAATAAATTCTAGCCTTGACATAAAATTATAAAAATAGTATATTATTAGTACATAAGAAATTTATGTTAAAAAAGCGGTGATTCCAGCCGTTAAGTGGGAAACGAAAAAAGCGGTGATTCCAGCCATTAAATGGGAA
>CANRLB010000045.1 GCA_947631365.1 uncultured Bacilli bacterium
CTGGTTTTTCTATTTAAAGATACGGAAATTTTTTTATTTAAAATAATAGAGCTAACTTGATTGCCAAAAGTTATAATCACCTTAGGTTTAATTATATCTATTTCTTGAAATAATAAGTTCAAATATTTTTTTAATACCTCATCTGGTAATGGTCTTGCATCAAGTTGGGTACATTTTCCTAAGTTTGTAATAAATATTTTATTATTAGCTATCTCTTCATAAACATAATCACAAAATTCATAATCCCAATCCTTAGGTTTCTTTGCTTGAATTTCTTTATATAAACTTTCGCTTAATAAATTAACTTCATAAAATAGTTTCCATATATTTTTAATTCCAAGCCAAGGCGATTTTCTACCTTTCCATGATTTCTCGCTAGCAATATTTTTACCCGTTGGATTCATAAAGACCAAACAAATATCTGGATTTTCTTCACATCCACCATTATAGATAGAATCTAGTTCTTTTGCGCCATATTTGATTTGCAATTTATCATAATCTTTTTTTAAATCAGCTATTTTCAAATGTTCATCTCCTATTTAATATAAAACAAAAAAATAATATCTACTTGTTTTGACGATGTGTAGCTTTCCAATTTTTTATTTGTTCTAATCTTTCTTTAAAACGAATTTCATTTCCTTGACTTTGGGGATGATAATAAACTTTCCCTACTAATGAAGGCGGTAAGCATTCCATCGTTGTTAATTTATCTTTATTATCATGAGCATAAAGATAACCTTTACCATAATTTAAATCTTGCATTAATTTAGTTGGGGCATTACGAATAATAAGGGGTACTGGTTCACTAAGCATTCTTTTAGCATCTTCACTTGCCAATTGATAAGCAACATCACATGAATTAGATTTTGGAGCAAGAGACATATAAATAACAGCTTCTGCTAAGTGAACATTACACTCAGGCATTCCAAGAAAATGGCAAGCATGATAAACATTTATGGCCACATTTAAAGCATTGGTGTCAGATAAACCAATATCTTCGGATGCAAATCTTATTATTCTTCTTGCTATATAAAGAGGATCTTCACCAGCTTCCAACATTCTAGAAAGCCAATAGATGGCGGCATCTGGATCACTATTACGCATTGATTTATGTAATGCTGAAATAATATTATAATGTTCTTCCCCATTTTTATCATATAAAAAGGTCTTTTTAGTTAAACATTCTTCAATGATATCTTTAGAAATATTTATAGTACCATTTTGAGTTATCTCGCCATTTATAACTATCATATCTAAAGTAGTTAAGGCTACTCTAGCATCACCATTAGCAAAAGAGGCAATTATTTTTAAATTATCTTCTGATATATTAATTTTTTCTTTGCCAAAGCCTCTTTCATCACAAATTGCTCTTTTTAATAGTTCTAAAATATCTTCGCTAGTTAATTCTTTCAACACAAATACTTTACATCTAGAAAGTAAGGCATTATTTACCTCAAAAGATGGATTTTCTGTTGTAGCGCCAATTAAAATGATTGATCCTTTTTCAACAAATGGCAGGAAAGCATCTTGTTGAGCTTTATTAAACCGGTGTATTTCATCTACAAAAACGATTGTCTTTATCCCTAATTTTTTATTATTTTCCGCTTCTTCCATTACAACTTTTATTTCTTTAATTCCGGATGTAACGGCCGAAAAAGTAATAAAGTTAGACTTCGTATATTTGGCAATAATTTTGGCTAAAGTTGTCTTTCCTACTCCCGGAGGTCCCCAAAAAATCATTGATGAAATATTATCACTTTCAATCATCTTTTTTAAAATTTTATTATCACCAATTAAATGCTTCTGACCTACAAACTCTTCTAAAGATCTAGGCCGCATCCGTTCTGCTAAAGGCTCATTCATTTTTGATTCAAATAATGATGTTTGCTCCATATTTATCACTTCCTTTTTCTTAGTAAAAAAACTTGGTTTAACCAAGTTCAATTATTTTTTAAATATTAAACTTTTATATTCTAAAGTTTTATTTTTCTTATCATAGTTTAATTTTAAAGTATCATTTTCTGTATATGTATAGAAATAACCAGATTCATACTCATATTCTAATAAAACATTTTTATTACTTTTATCATAATGCCAATGGCATTCTTTAACATTATCTACAAGTTCTATAATCTCACAAGTTCCATCCCTATTTAAAGTAATAACATTATCTTGATAAGAATAAGATCCCACTAACTTTCTTTCTGTCCCAAAAATAAAGAAAACAAATTTAATTATACCAATTATGCAAATCAAACTAGCTAAACCAAAAAGAATATAAGAAATATATTTATACATACTCTCATTAAGCAAATTTTTTTCTTCATATTCATTTAATATTTTCTCATTATCATTAGTAATTAATTCAGTTAATTTATCTTTAAATTCTTGATTATTCCATGTCCAAAATATAAGAGGAAAACTATGATATTGATGAATAATTATTGCTCTAAAAATCCAAAACAAATTAAGAGTACTAACTTTTGTAATTTTAGTTAAAGGTATACTTTCTTCACTTCTTTTAAAAGGAAAATAAGTCTCCTTATAAACTTCTTTTTTAGTTAAACATAAAATTGTTTTAACTGCACAATTATAAAGCCAATTTAAAAATAAATAAAATACAAAGATAAATAATAAAAATATAATTTCTAAACCAATTCTTCTGAAAAAGCCATATTCTAAACTAGCTATCGGCCCTCTTAAAATAAATACTGTACCACCTAAAAAGCACAAACCTAAAATGACTAAAAATATTTTATCTAAAACACTGATAAATAAAACTCTTGAAGTCACTATTGCCTGTTGCTTTTTTTCACTACTCTCCTTTACTTTTTCATTTTCTTTTTCTAAAGTTTCTTTTTTTATTTCTTTTGCCATTTAAATTATCCTTTCTGTAATTATTTTAAATTTTTTTTACATATTTTGTCAATGATATTCTATTTAATTAAAGAAAAAATAATTAAAAAAACTAAACTATTATAGTTTAGTCGACATGGCCAAATTTATTAAAAGGAAATATAATAAAATTCACTGTTCCTTCAATTTCTTCTTTTTTAATAATACCTAAAACTCTACTATCTAGAGAAACAGTTCTATTATCACCCATTAAAAAATATTCATCTTCCCCCAAAGTATAACTTGGAAAACTTCCGGTAATACCTGTAGCATATGGATCTTCTAAAACCTCACCATTAATATATAATTTTTCATTATCATATCTAATTGTTTCCCCAGGAAGTCCTATAACTCTTTTAATTAAGTTATCTCCTTCTACGCTTTTATTAACTACTACTATATCAAATCTTTCATAATTAGTATCATATTTCTTTAACATCATAATTTCATTACCTAAAAGTGTAGGATTCATACTATTTCCTTGCACAATTATGGGAGTAACTACAAAAGTTCTTATTAGCATCACAACTACAATAATTACTAAATAAGGAATTAATTCTTTAATTATTTTCATTTTATTCTCCTTTAATAAAAAGAAATTAAGGCTAATACCTTAATTTCTTTCTTTAACCTTATAGCCTTTACGCATCTTTTTAATAAAGTAAAGTTTACTTCTTCTAACCATTCCTTTTTTCAAGACTACTATTTTATCAATAGTTGGGGCATTTACTGGAAATATTCTTGTTACGCCAACACCACTTGATGTTTTACGAACAGAAAATGTTTCAGATACACTTCCACCTTTTTTAGCTATTACTAAGCCTTCAAAAGCTTGGATTCTTTCTTTTTTACCTTCTTTTACCCATACATCAACACGAACTGTGTCTCCAACTTGAAATTCAGGAATGTCTTTACGTATTTGACGAGCATTTATTTTATCAACTAAATTAGCCATCAGATACACTCCTTTCTAATAAATAATTTTACCTGTAATCATTAATATATATTTTCTTTAAGCGGATTACATACCTTTGGGCACTAATCATTATAGCACAACTTATTGTGGGTTTCAACTAATTTTTTAAAGGCTATTATAAATATTTTCTCTCTTTTAATAATCTTCTAACATTTTCTATATCTTTTGATTCGGGATTTTTATAAAGATTATTAATAATTTCTTTTTTAAACTCCCGTTGTTCTTTTGAATAATCAAGGGTTGTACCTAAATATTCACCATTTGTACGTGTTAATAAATCTTGATTTGCTAATAAAACTTTACCTGTAATAAAACAGCACGGAATTAATTTTCGAAAATCATTTAGAAACGCATTAAATAAAGGAGTTTTAAGTAATGAGCTTTTATATTCATCAAAATTATTTAATACATCTGATAAATCATCTATCCAAAAATGATTAAGATAAAAATATATATCATCATCTAAATATCTACCATAGTTAATCATTAATTTTAAAAATCTTTCAAAGGCTTGTAAAAAATGTTTTTCTTTTTCAATATCAGCAATATCATAAGAGTTTATAGGATTATCTCCTAAATCTTCTTTTTCAATAAAAGTTTCAGCTAAATCCAAAGGAAATATATCATCTTTATAATCCCCACAGCCAATATGTTTGAAAATTAAATCTTCTGGAACATCATATTCAAGAATTGTACAAGTACTACTACTTAAATGGTGAAAATTACTTAGAAAACTATTACCAATAGCTACGGCATCTTCAACAAATAAAAAAAAATATTTTCCTATTTTACCTCCACAGTCTAAATTATTGAATTTATGTGGTGTTTTTCTTGGAACACTAGCATAACCCATTTGATAATATATTTCTTCCGGACAAGTTCTTGCATTATTAAGTCTTTCTCTAGTAGCAAAACCATTTGGAACAACTCGATAAATTTTCATAATATTTCCCCCTAAAATCAAGAGGTATTATAACATATTTTAATGGTTTGCCAAGCAATAATTAAATATCTGTAATATCTAAATCCTAAGCTATCCTTTTGCCATCAATCAATAGATTCTTGATATTTAATTAGAAAATAACCAATGCCCTTTTATTTGCTTAAGAACCTTTAATCACTAAATATTTGAACCCAATAAGTATTACCATTAAAATTTATTAAGCCAATTCCTATTTTATTATAATTACTATTAATCATATTTTCATAATGTCCTTTACTATTTCTCCATCCAATAGTTACTTTTTTACTATTTTGATAACCATAAGCAATATTTTCTCCCATAGCATTATATCTAATTTTTAAATCACTTGCTAATTTAGTAACATTACTACCATCAGGTCTAGTATGACTAAAATCATTATAATAAAGAAGTTCTAAAGCTCTTATATTGGCTATTAAACTTAAATTATCATCAAGAACTAAAGAAGGCACTCCTACTTCTTCTCGATATTTATTGGTATAAAATAATACTTCATTACAAACATTTCTATTATTACTAACCATATTTAAAGCTTCTTTTTTTAAATCAGTTAATGAAGCATTGTAATTACTGTTATCTACTAATCTTTTAACGCTTTTTTTAGTTTTAATTCCATCTTTTATTTCATAAGTTATCTCATCATAAACAACTGTTCCATATTTTTCAGAAACAATTTTAATTTCTTTCAAATCATTACTTTCTAATTCAGTAATATCATCTTTTTCATTTACTTTTTCTTTAGGATTAATAACACTTTCTTCTAGCACTTTATTATTTTTATAAGCTACTTTATCGTTTTCTTTACTACCCTCCTCTTTTTTAGCATCTTCGCTAAAATCTCCAACTGAGGAATTAATAGTAAAATTTTCCTCAATTACATTACTATATGGCTTAATATTTTTTATGTTTTTTACATCATTAAAAACATTTTTACCAATAAAAATGCAAATTACAAAAAACCATAACCCCAAACTTAAAACCACCAACTTATTCTTTTTCATAAAAAATCCCCTACTTAACTATATCCACTTTAATTATATAGTTTTTTAGGGAAATAAGCAACACTTTTTATCTACCGCGATTATTTGTTATAACTGGTACTTTTTGATCTAATAATAAAAGCATATTTAAATATTTATCTAAAAGTTCTTTACTTATTAAATTAAAATATTTACTTAATAAGATATTTCTTAAATCATCTATTTTTATTAAAGCTAGTTCCGTATCTGACTCAGTTGTATCTTCATTATTTAAACTCATTATCATATATAGTAAAGCTCGATACTTTTTATTAAAATTATCATCAATTATTTTTTCAATTAAAGATTGATCATAAATAGTAATTTTTATATTATTATTCTTTTTACTTAATGTAAGACCATTTTGATCATGATCTTCAATTATTTCAAAATCACATTTAACTTGTTCTAATTTAATCATTATCTTTCTCCAAAAGATCAGGTCTTCTTTTTTTAGTATTTTTTATTTGTTCCTTTAAACGATATTCTTTTATTTTTTGGTGGTCACCACTTAATAATACTTCTGGTACTTTCATACCTCTAAAATCGGCTGGTTTAGTATAAGTAGGATAATCAAGTAAATTATTAGAATAAGAATCTTGTTCATAAGATTCACTATTAATTACCCCATCTAAAAGTCTTACAGTAGCATCAGTAATAGCCATTGCGGGAATCTCTCCACCCGTTAAGATATAATCACCAATACTAATCTCTAAATCCACAAAGTTTCTAATTCGCTCGTCATACCCTTCATAATGGCCACAGACAATAATTAAATGTTTATATTGTTTTAAATCATTAGCCATACTTTCTTTAAAAGTTTTTCCTTGAGGACAAGTAAGAATAACTAAAGTATCATCACTTTTTAAATCTTCAATTGCCCTTACCACGGGCTCACACATTAAAACCATTCCTCTTCCCCCACCATATGGTGTATCATCAACTTGCCCATGTTTTTCTAAAGAATAATTCCGAAAATCAATTATATTAATTTCGACAATCTCTTTTTCTCTTGCTCTTTTAATAATTGATTCTGTTAAAAAGCCCTCAAACATTTTGGGAAAAAGCGTTAAAATATCTATTTTCATAAAACTAAATTACTACCCCCTTTAGTTATTATTTTTTTATCATTTAAACTAACTTTAATAATATATGGAGATATTAAAGGAATATAAAATGTTTTATCTCCTTTAACCTTTAATAATGTATTATTAATACTTGTTTCATAATCTAAAACTATTCCAATTAATTTATCATCATCATAAACTTCTAAACCAATTAAATCATTTAACAAATATTCATCATCATTAAGTTTTAAATCATCTCTTTTAATATATACATTAAAGCCTTTATATTTTAATATTTCATTTATATTACTATAATTTTTAAAAGTAATTAAATCATAATTTTTATGAACTCTATAAGAATTTACTTCTTCTTCATATTTATCTTCACTTATATATAATTTAAAACCTTTTTTAAAAACTCTTTCTTTAAACTCAAAATTAGAAAGTATTTTAACTTCGCCTTTAATTCCAAAAGTATTTACAATTTTACCTACTAAAATATCATTATTCATGATTAACCTCATACATTAAAATACTTGCTGATACTCCCGCATTTAAACTTTCGCACTGATTATTCATCTTTATATAAGTAAACATATCACAACATTTTTTTACATCATTACTTATGCCATTTCCTTCATTGCCAATTACAATTGCACATTTTTTAAAGGTAATTTTTCGAATATCTTCTCCATTATTAACATCGGTTCCAATAATTGTATAATCTTTATCTAAATTATTTAAAAATTCAATTATTTGACATCTTTTAATATTAATGTGAAAAAGCATTCCTTCACTAGCCCTTATTACTTTAGCATTATATAAATCTACACAATTTTCACTCAAAATAATTGAATCAAAATTAAAAGCTACGGCACTTCTAATAATAGTTCCTAAATTACCAGGATCTTGAATATTATCAAGCACTATGATATTACCTTTTATATCTCTTTCTTCTAAAACTTTTGATACTCCAATTATTTTAGCCCCACTTTTTTGTTCTGAAATTTTTTTCATTATTTTATCATTAACATAATAAGTTGGAATATCAAACTTTAAGTTTTCATCAATAGTAATTATTTCATTCAAAGTATGTTGTTTTAAAGCTTCATTAATTAAATGTTCATCTTCAATTAAAAACATCTTATATAAATCCCGATACTTTTTTTGTTTTAATTTTTCCCATATTTTTACTTTTTCATTATTCGTACTGGTTAAATTCATTTCTATCCCGTGCCTTATATCAATTTATATTTTACTAAAAGTAAATTATTTTAGCAACTCATCTTTTGCATTCTTTTTATATTCTAAGCATTTTTCTTCCAGTAATCTAAAATTACAGCATCGCTTTTTAATTTCTAACGGCAAGCAATTGTTTAAATATTTATTATATAAACTTAAAGATTTATTTTTTATATAACGATATCTAGCATTTAACCATATTAACTGCTTATTTAATAAAATATAATATTGTTTTTCTTTTAAACCATTTAGATCTTTATTAAGTTCAAAAAATTTATAATTTAACTTTGTAACAGGTATCATATTATTAATATTTAAAGCTCCTAAATTACCATTATCTAATTTAATGAAATCAATAGTGTTATGCATCTTTTGGTGTTTTAATTTTGGACTTGATAATGGAGCAAAATATTCTATATCTTTTAATGTAAATAATACTCCAACAAAAGGTCTTAAAGCTTTTTCATTTTTATTATAAGCAACTTTTGCATCAAATTTTCTCAAATAATCACAATATTTTGCATCGATAACTACTAATTTAAATTTATCCATTTTTATTCCCCCTTAACTTCATAATTATTATACTATTTTTTTTAATAAAAGAAAAGATTAGAGTTTAGTCTCTAATCAACTTTTTTCGTTTCCCATTTAATGGCTGGAATCACCGCTTTTTTCGTTTCCCATTTAATGGCTGGAATCACCGCTTTT